>DAONCJ010000274.1:2193-5466 GCA_035401985.1 Burkholderiaceae bacterium
TCACCACGAAAGTCCGCGCATGTCCCTGTCGCCCCCCGCCGCCCGCAGCCTGCGGCACACCCGTCGAATCGTCTGCGAAGGCTTCCAGCGCGACGATGGCCTGTGGGACATCGAGGCTGTGCTGATCGACACCAAGGCCTACCGCTATCGCGAACCGGAGCGGGGCGTGCGCGAAGCCGGCGAGCATGTGCATGAGATGCATGTGCGACTCACGGTCGACTCGACCCTGATCGTGCGGGCGGTCGAGGTCGACATGGCGTCCCGGCCCTATGACGCCTGCCTCGGTGCGCCGCCTGCATTTCAGGGGCTGGTGGGCCGCAGCATCGGCCCGGGCTGGAGGAAGGCGGTGCTGGAGTGCGCCGGCGGGTCTGCCGGCTGCACGCATGTGCGCGAGGTGCTGCCGCAGATGGCCACCATCGCGTTCCAGACGATCCTGGGCTGGCCGGACGACGACGGCAGCGACAAGCCGGCACGCGTCACCGGCGATCCCAAGGGTTTCCTGAACGGCTGCAAGGCCTGGGCACAGGACGGGCCGATGGTCGCCAAGCTGTATCCGCACTGGCGCAAGGCCTGAGCGGCAGCGGGACCGCTTCGATGGACTACGCCAGTGTTCGTGCGCTCCATATCGGCTGTGCGGTCCTGAGCATCGCCCTGTTCGGCGCGCGCGGGCTGATGCAGATCGCCGGCGTCGACTGGCGGCGCTGGAAATGGCTGCGCATCGCGCCCCATGTGAACGACACCGTGCTGCTCGGCGCGGCGATCACGCTGGCATGGTGGAGCAGCCAATACCCGCTGGCGCAATCATGGCTTACCGCCAAGGTGCTGGGTCTGCTGCTGTATATCGGTATCGGGCGCCTCGCATTGAAACCGGGGGTGAGGCCTGCCACCCGCCTGCTCGCTTTTGCCGGCGCGCTCGCCAGCGTCGCCTACATCGTCGGCGTGGCGATCACCCGTTCGCCAGCGCTCGGCCTGCTGTAGGTCTGGGCGGCGCGCACCGGCGCCCGCGCCAGGAGACCGACCGATGAGCACCAGCCTGCCCGGATTCGAATCGCCCGCCGTGGGCTTCGATCAGCCCTTCGAGATGCTCGAGGCCTGTCACGACCGCGTGCGGCGCAGCCTGACGCTGCTCGCCCGGCTGGTCGATTATCTGACAGAGCATCCGCCTGATGCCCGCTCGGCATCGGCCGCGCGCGATGTGCTGCGGTATTTCGAGCTTGCCGCTCCCTTGCACCATCAGGACGAGGAACTGCACGTGTTTCCGCGACTCGAGCGCGCTGCCGATCCGGCGCTCGGCGCCGCCGTCGCACGGCTGCGGGCGGATCATCGCCGGATGGAGGCGCTCTGGTCCGAACTGCAACCGCTGCTGCGCCGATGGTCGGACGATGCACTGCCCGGGGAGGGCGGCGCCGTGTCGGCCGAGACGGTCCGCCCGCTGGCAGCCGAATTCGCCGCGCTGTACGAGCAGCATCTCGTGGTCGAGGAGTCGCTGGCGTTTCCGGCGGCCCGCGCGGACATCGATGACGCTGCGCTGGCGGCAATGTCCCTTGACATGGCGCAGCGCCGGACGACCTCGGCAGAACGCTGAGGCGCGCTCAGTTCGCCGCTGAAGGACGGGCCCGCGAGCGCACGACGCCACCGATCATCACCGCGGCGAACCAGCCGATCGCCAGCGCGTGACCGGCACCCGCAACCGCCAGAGCGGTGGCCGAGCCGGCAGCCAGTGCCGCCCCGCGGAGCACCAGACTGGCGCTCAGAATCCAGATCGGCCAGCGCGCCAGCGGCGAATAGACCGGCCGGATCCGCGCCAGAGCGGGAAGGATGATCGGCGCATGGCCGAAGACCATGGCGAACACGAATCCCAGCAGCACCGCATGCAGCGCCAGCGGGGCGGCGCCGCCAAAGCCTGCAAGCCCCGCCAGACCGAGCATCGCGCCGGCCAGCAGCCAGACGTAACCGACGCTCAGACATTGGGCGGTGTGGCCGAGCCAGCCGGGGCTGCGCCATTTGCGCGGCGCGATGTCCCAGCGCAGCAGCCACACGGCCAGGGCCGCGCAGGATGCCCACCAGAGGGCCGCCGGCCAGTGGCCTGGATCGATCCGGCCGATCGTCGAAGCAAGCGCCAGCGCGACCGACACGAGTGCGACCCCGATGATGGCCAGGAACGCCCGCTGTGCCGACAGGGGCAGCCGGACCATCTGGGTCAGCTCGCGACGTTCGGCGCCAATCGTCAGCACCAGAAAGGCCATCCAGCCGTGCACCGCCGCCGCCAGACCGCCGCCGGCCCAGGCCGCCGTGCCGGCGGCCCAGCACAGCGCAGCGGCCGATTCGATGGCCAGCGGCAGCGACCAGGCGCGGGTCATGCCGGCCGTCAGGTAAAGCCCCAGCAGCGCGGTGGCGGCCAGTCCCCAGGCCGCCTGCGCTGCGGCCGCGGAGCCGAGTGTCCAGGCCAGCAGGCCGCCAATGGCGGCCGCCAGCGGTGCGATCAGCCCGGCGAGACGGCGCAGCGCGACGGCCCGCTCCAGCGCGATCAGTGTTCCGAAGAACCCGCAGGCCATCACGGCGCCATGCACGGACAGTGCGGCGGATGGGACGGGCAATCCCAATCGAGCCAGTCCGCCACTGACGCCCGCGAGCAGATTGATGGCGGCAAGCAGCGCGCTCAGTCCGACCGCTGCGGGCCACCAGGGGCCCCGCACGGCCGCCGGCTTGCCGGTGGCCGTTGATTCCGCAGCGCTCGATCGGTCCGCAGCCTGCATTTGCGGGTTCAGTCGAACTGCACGGGCAGGCCGAGCGCGTCGAAGGCCAGGAATCCGCTGGTCTGGCCCGCCTCGATCGAATCGACCATCTGCTGCAGCGGCACTTCCGCCTGTTCCGCGGTCGGCATCCGCCCGTCCTCTCCCAGCAGCGTGGCCACGAACACGATCGACCAGTCGGTGCCGAATGCGTGGGCTTCGGCGACCAGGCAGGCGAAGGATTCGAGCTCGGCGGCCGGCCGGTCGAGACAGGCCAGCGGGGTCAGGGCGCCGGCCTGGCCGGCCTCGAAGCGGGCCCGCTGCGCCGCGCTGGCCTCGTCGGTGATGTCCGCGCCAGCGAACACGAACAGCAGGCGATGCGGTTCGGGCTGTTCACGGCTCAGTCGCAGGAAGTCGTCCACACAGGTCAGGTACATCGCGGCTCGGAAAGTCGGGCAGGGCGGGCCCGTCAGCTTAAACGCTGCGGCGGGAAACCGATGCGTCGCTCACCAGCCGAAGTGCGACTTGAGGCCTGGGTGCA
>DAONCJ010000275.1:0-5441 GCA_035401985.1 Burkholderiaceae bacterium
TACATGCGCAGCACCTTGATCGGCCGGTCGAACTCCTGCAGGTCGTCCATGACCTTCTTGAACACGTCCAGCTTCATCACACCCTGGTAGCGGCCGGTCTCGTCGATCAGGTCGCGGTGGCCGGTCGGGCAGAACTTGCAATTGAAGTTGCAGGCGCTCGCAGGGTCGACGAACACCACGAAGGGTGTGTGCAGCGGGATCACGGTTTCCAGCGGCGTGCGGCCGTCGAGATTGATCCTGGGCTTGAATTCGGCTTTCATGGCGTTTCCTCCGCATGCGACGGGATGGATCGGGCGGCGGACGTCGAATGACCCGCCAGGGCCCGTGAAGCAATCGTTTCGGCCAGCGCTGAACGCAGCGAATGGCGCGGCTGCCAGCCCAGGGCCTGCAGACGCTGGCTCTCGCCGACCAGCAGCGCCGGCTCGCCGCGTCTTGGCGGAGCCGGCAGGGACAGCACGCGATCCGGGTCGGCGCCCAGCTGGACCGCCAGCTCACGCACCAGTTCGCCGATCTGCAGCGGCTGGCCGGAACTGATGTTGTAGTCGCCGCGGGCGCCATAGCGCAGCAGCGCGACCAGGCCCTCGGCGACATCGCCGGCCGGCAAAAAGTCCCGCCAGGCGTGGCGATTGACCGCAAAGGCCGGGCGTGCGCCGGTCAGCGCGTCGATCAGGCCGGGCACCAGCCGGCGCGCGTCCTCGCCCTGACCGTGGGTCAGGAACACCCGGCCCCAGGCCAGCGACAAGCCGGAGGACTCGCACAGCGAGGACAGCAGGCGCCGGGTCGCGTCCTTGGCGACGCCGTAGGTGCTGACCGGGGCGATTGGCGTCGTGTGTTCGCGGCACAGGCCATGCGACCAGTCGTATTCGGCGCAGGTTCCTGCGACCACGACGTGCCGGCCGCCGGACAGTGCGAATGCGCGCACAAGTGCCACGCTGGCCTGGACCCAGTCGAAATTCTGCGGCGAGGCCCAGAAGGCTCCGTGCTCGGTCACCCAGGCCAGATGCAGCAGGTGGGTGACGCCGCTGTCGGACAGGCGCTCAGGCAGGTCGGTGCAGTCGAGCAGGTCGGCCTCGATGAAGGCCTCGCGCGCAACACCCGCGGGGCAGCTGCGGCCGAGCGCGACCGCTTCGATGTAATGCCGCGCAAGACAGCGCAGCACATGCCGGCCGATGAAGCCATTGGCACCGGTCACCAGAACCTTCATGGCGTCACCGGATCGAAAAGTTCAAGGCCGGGGACGGCGGTCACGAAGCGTCCGCCCCAAGCGCCTATGTACGACAGCTGCGTCGAGATCTCGTCGCGCAGATTCCACGGCAGGATGACCACGAAGTCGGGCTTCGCCTGGCGCAGGCGCTCCTCCGGAACCACCGGAATGCGCGAGCCCGGAAGATACAGTCCCTGCTTGTGGGGCGAGGCATCGACCACGAAGGGCAGAAGATCGGGCCGCACACCCGCGAAGTTCAGCAGCGTGTTGCCCTTGGCAGCGGCGCCGTAGGCGCACACGCTGCGACCGTCCCGGCGGCAGTCGAGCAGAAAGCGCAGGAAGTCGTTCCTGATCCGCTCTGCCTGCTCCTGAAAGCCGCTGTGGTACGCGGCGGTCTGCATGCCGGCCGCGCGCTCGGCCTCGAGCAGCCGGGCAACTGCGGCGGTCTCGGCCCATGGCCCGCCGATGCGTTGCGCCCAGACCCGCAGCGATCCGCCATGCGTGGACAGCTGCTCCACATCCCAGATCGCCAGGCCGTTGGCCGCGAAGATGCGCTGCACGGTGGTCAGCGACAGATACGAGAAGTGCTCGTGGTAGATCGTGTCGAACTGCGATTGCGCGACCAGCTGCATCAGGTGGGGAAACTCCACCGTCGCCACGCCGTGGCTGGCCAGCACGGGCGCGAAGCCGCCGACGAAGTCGTTGATGTCCGGCACATGGGCCAGCACGTTGTTGGCGACCAGCAGATCGACCGGTCCACGATCGCGGCGAAACTGCACGGCCGCTTCGCGGCCGAAGAACCGCTCGATGGTCTCGATGCCCTGGACGCGCGCCGCCGCTGCGGTGCTGGCGGTCGGCTCGATACCCACGCAGGGGATGCCGCGGTCGCGGAAATGGCGCAGCAGGTAGCCGTCGTTCGAGGCGACCTCGAGCACCCGCGAGCTCGCCCCCAGGCCCAGACGCTCGATCGCGCGCAGCGCGTAGTCGCGCGCATGCGCCAGCCAGGTGCTCGAGAACGACGAGAAATAGACATAGTCGGCATCGAACAGCCGGCGATGGTTCTGATGTTCATCGACCTGCACCAGCCCGCAGGACAGGCAGCTGAACAGCTCCAGAGGAAACCAGGCCTCGGGCTCGCGAAGCTGTGGTTCCTTCAGGAAGGCGTTGGAAGGCGGTGCCGTGCCCAGGTCGACAAAGCGCACACTGAGGGCTTCAGCGCAGAAGCGGCATTTCATGCCGGAACTCCTTGGGGGCGCTCATCGAGCAGCATGAACGCTGCATCGCGGGGCGAGAGGTGAACGACCGGCAGCGGCCAGGCGATGCCCAGGCGCGGATCGTCGAAGCGCACGCCCGATTCATGCTCGGGGCTGTAGGCGCGGGAATGGAAATACAGCAGCTGGGCGTTGTCGCTCAAGGCCTGGAAACCGTGGGCCACGCCCTCGGGAATCAGCACCTCGGTGTCCTCGCCCGCGGTCAGCACCACGGCCTGCCATTTCAGATAAGTGGGCGAGCCGATACGCAGGTCGACGATCACATCCCAGACGGCGCCGGCCACCGGACGGACCAGCTTGGTCTCGGCGGCTTCGGCGCGCTGATAGTGCAGGCCGCGAACCGTGCCGCGATGGACGGTCAGTGACAGGTTGCACTGGACCCAGCGATGAACATCGGCCGCTGCGGCAACGTCCGACCGCGGCATCGCCGTGGCGAACTCGTGTTCGCAGTAGATGCGCACGAAGCGTCCGCGCGCGTCGGCGCGTGGTTCCGTGTGCACCAGGAACGCGCCTTCGATCGACAGCGGTTCGAAACGCATCAGGCGGCCTCGAAGACCGTGGCGGCAAGACTGGCCGGGGCGCTCGCGAACGGAGCGGCCCAGGCGCGGCCCAGGCGCCTGGCCTCGGTCAGATAGCCCGTGAGATCGTCCATGCTCGAAACCTCGCCTGCACCGTGCCAGCCGCGGTACCACCGCGCCGTGCGCATCAGCGCCTGGTCCAGGCGCCACACCGGCTGCCAGTCGAGCGCCAGTTCGGCCTTGGCGCAGTCCAGACGCAAGGCTGTCGCCTCGTGCGGACCGGACGGATCTGTCTGGTACCGGGCAGCGGCCTGCGGCCATTCGCGCGAGAAGGTTTCGACGACCCGGCTCACCGGCCATGCGTCGCCCATGGCCGGCCCGAAGTTCCAGGCCTGCGCGCAATCGGCCGCGCCTTCCAGCAGACGCTGACCGAGCAGCAGATACCCGCCGAGCGGCTCGAGCACATGCTGCCAGGGCCGCACCGCATGCGGATAACGGATCGGCACCGGGACACCCGAGAGCGCTGCACGCACCAGGTCGGGCACCAGCCGGTCAGCCGCCCAGTCGCCGCCGCCGATCACATTGCCGGCCCGTGCGCTGGCCATCAGCACCCGGTGTCCCCGACCATCGTCGGCGTTCATGAAGCTGGCGCGATAGCTGGCGGTCACCAGTTCGGCACAGGCCTTCGAGGCGCTGTAGGGGTCGGGGCCGCCCAGCGGATCGGACTCGCGATAACCCCAGGGGCCCTCGTTCGGCTGATAGCACTTGTCGGTGGTGACCACGACCACCGCGCGCACCGAGCGTGTGGAGCGAACCGCCTCGAGCAGATTCACCGTGCCCTGCACGTTCGTCTCGAAGGTCAGTGCCGGCTCGCGGTAGCCGCGACGCACCAGCGGCTGCGCTGCGAGATGGAAAACCACTTCGGGGGCACTGCCCGTCACGGCCTGCCGCACGGCGCGCGCGTCGCGCAGGTCGACCAGGTATTCCTCCTGGGCCAGACCGAGAATCGCATGGTGGCTCGGCTCGGAGTCCGCCGGCAGGGCCAGGCCGATCACCTGCGCACCCAGGCACTCGAGCCACATCGCAAGCCAGCTGCCTTTGAAGCCCGTGTGACCGGTGACCAGCACCCGCCGCCCGGCATAGCAGCGCGAAAAGGCGTCGCTCAGGTCCATGACATCTCCTCGCCCGGCACCCGGATGGACCGCGCGCTCATTGCCACAACCGCCAGGGCGGAGCCCCGCTCTGCCAGAGTTCCTCGAGCCGGTTGCGGTCGCGCAGCGTGTCCATCGGCTGCCAGAATCCGCGGTGCTTGTAGGCCGACAGTTCGCCTTCGCGCGCCAGGCGCTCGAGCGGCGCGTGCTCCCACACCGTCTCGTCGTCCTCGATGTAATCGAGCACCGCGGGGTCCAGCACGAAGAAGCCGCCGTTGACCCAGGTGCCGTCACCCAGCGGCTTCTCGTGGAAGCGCGTGATGTGCTGGCCCTCGATGTCGATCGCACCGAAGCGTCCCGGCGGCTGCACCGCGGTGACGGTGGCCTTGCGGCCCTGTTCGCGATGAAAGCCGATCAGCGAACGGACATCGACATCGGCCAGGCCGTCGCCGTAGGTGAAGCAGAACGTGTCGCCGTCGAGATAGGGCGCCACCCGCTTGAGCCGTCCGGCCGTCTGGGTCTTCTCGCCGGTGTCGACGAGCGTGACCTTCCAGGCCTCGGCCTTGCGCTGATGGACCTGCATGCGGTTCGTCGTCATGTCGAAGGTGACGTCCGAGTTGTGCAGGCAGTAGTTGGCGAAGTACTCCTTGATCAGATAGCCCTTGTAGCCCAGGCAGATCACGAACTCGTCGATGCCGTGATGCGAGTACAGCTTCATGATGTGCCACAGCACCGGCTTGCCGCCGATCTCGACCATCGGCTTGGGTCGCACCGTCGATTCCTCGGCGATGCGCGTTCCCAGGCCACCGGCCAGAATCACCGCTTTCATTGATCGTCCTCCCGGGCCCACAGCGAGTCGGGCGCGAGTCCATCGCGATGGCGCTGCGCCATGCGCTCGAACAGTCCCTCCAGATCGATGGCGAAGCGCGGGCTGTCGAACAGCGGCGCTTCGTCGCGCGCCTCGATCAGCCGCCGCCTGATGTCGGTCAGCCGCGTGCGATCGCGCGCCAGTTCAAGCGCCAGCGCCTGGTACTCGTCAAGCGAACGCGTGATCAGCTCATCGCAGCCGACCGCATGCAGCAGGCTCGCCGCCACCCGGCTGGCGAAGGTGTCGCCGATGCAGGTCACCAGGGGCACGCCGGCCCACAGGGCGTCGCTGGCGGTGGTGTGCGCGTTGTACGGCAGGGTGTCCAGAAACAGGTCGGCCGCAGCCAGCCGGGCCAGATGCCGCTCCTGCGCGATGAACGGCGCAAAGAAGATGCGCCCCGGATCGACGCCCTGCCGCCCGGCTTCGCGC
>DAONCJ010000276.1:0-5427 GCA_035401985.1 Burkholderiaceae bacterium
TTTCTGCGGCACGATCACCTTCTTCACGCCGAGCTCGGCGGCGAACACACCGGCGTGCACCGGCCCAGCGCCACCGAAAGCGAACAGCACGAAGTCGCGCGGATCGAAGCCCTTCTGGATGGTGGTGCGCCGGATCAGGTCGGCCATGTTGAACGAGGCAATGCGCGCGATGCCTTCGGCACATTGCACCGGCGTCAGGCCGAGCTGCCCGGCCAGCGAACCGATGGCGGCGGCCGCGGCGTCATAGTCGAGCTTCATCGAGCCGCCGGCGAAGCTGCCGGCATCCAGGTAGCCGAGGATCAGATCGGCGTCGGTGACCGTGGGAACTGTGCCGCCACGCCCATAGCAGACCGGCCCGGGCTGCGCGCCGGCGCTCTCGGGGCCGACATGCAGGCTGTTGGTCACCGGGTCGAAGCGCGCCAGCGAACCGCCGCCCGCGCCGATGGTCTGGATGTCGACCTTGGGCAGGAAGTACTCGTACTGGTTGACCGAACTGAGGTGCGAGGTCGAGGCCGCGCCGTCGTGGATGACGCCGACATCGAACGATGTGCCGCCCATGTCGGTCGTGATGATGTTCGGCTCGCCCATCAGGCGGCCAAGAAACACCGAACCGGTGACACCGGCGACGGGGCCCGAATCCAGCGTGAGCAGCGGTGCCTCGGTGGCCTTCTGAACCGAGATCAGGCCGCCGCCGCATTGCGTGATCTGCAGCGGATGCTGATAGCCCAGGGACTTCAGGCGCTCGTCGAGCCGACGCAGATAGGCCGAAGTGACCGGGCCGATGTTGGCGTTCAGCGCGACCGCCGTGGTGCGTTCGTATTCACCCCACTTGGGCACCAGATCCGATGAGCAGGTGACGAACACGCCCGGCGCCCTGGCGCGGATCAGCTCGACCACGCGCTGCTCGTGCGAGGGGTTCTTGAACGACCAGAGCAGGCACACCGCGAAGGCGTCGGCTCCCGCGGCCAGCAGCTGGTCGATCGCCTGATTGACCTGGGCATCGTCCAGGGGAACGACGACGCGGCCGGCGTAATCGATTCGTTCGTTGATGCCGGCGATCATGCGCTTGGGCACGATCGGGGTCGGCTTGGAGCCCTCGGAGAAGTGCACCACCTTGCGGATGTCGCGACCCGAGTATCCGCGGCTGCCGCGCATGATGTGGATCGCGTCTTCGTGACCGCGGGTGGTGATCAGCCCCACCCGGGCACCCTTGCGCTGGATCAGTGTATTGGTGCCGATGGTGGTGCCATGGCTGACCATCGACACCTGGGCACAGAACGCATCGAGGGCCATGCCCAGCTTGCCGGCGGCAAGCTCGAGCGCAGCGACGAAGCCGCTGCTGAAATCGGGCGGGGTGGATGGCGCCTTCGATGTGGTGACCGTGCCGTCCGCGCTGACGACAACGCAATCAGTGAAGGTGCCGCCGATGTCGACACCTACCAGGAATCCGGTCATCGAGTCTCCTCACGCTGCCTGTTGCTGCCGGCTGAGATGACTCGGGTCTGCGCCCGAGTGATCCGATTTTTAGCGTCAAAATGCCCGGAGCGTCAAACGAATTCGCGGGCAGGATTCCGGAGAACACGCAATCCGCGATCGACCGGTTCAGACGTCACAACATCGCGCAAGGCACCCGATCAGAAGCCCATCTTCTTCTTCAGGTCCTGGTCGATCCAGATCCGTGCGTGCACCGGCTGCCACCAGAACCCGCCGCCGTAGATTTCGCCTTCGAAGTTCTTGACCCACGGCCACCACGCCGCATAGGTGTAGGCCACCGGCAGGAAGATGTAGGGCGCCTTGTCGAGAATGTCGCGGGTCATCTCGCGGACCATCTTATGCCGCGTGGGCTCGTCGCGCTCCCGGTACATCGCATTCATCTTTTCCTGGAAGGCGGGGTCGTTCCATTGCGAGTTGTTGGTGTACTGACCCGGCATGAAGTTCTTGCGCAGGGTGGTGGTGGGGCTCCCGTGTGAATTGGTGAACGCCATGGCCGGATTGTTCTTGCCCGAGCGCAGCAGCGAAAAGAAAGCACCTTGCTCCAGCGGCTCGAATTCCATCTTCACGCCGACCTTCTGCAGATAGGCGGCCACCAGAGGACCGAGGTCCATCATCGTCGGGTCGCAGGCGCAGATGTGGGTCTTGACGGTGAAGCCATTCGGGTATCCCGCCTCGGCCAGCAGCTTCTTGGCCTTGTCCGGGTTGTAGACGTAGAGCTCCTTGATCGACTCGGGCATCGCCGACAGCGGCTCGAAATACGGGCCGTAGTCCGGATGCTGCGGATAGGCGAACACTTCGGCATTGCCGCCATAGAAGCTGGAGACGATCTCCTGCTTGTTGACCGCCATGTTCATCGCCCGGCGTACACGTCGTTGAACGGCTTGGTGTCGGTGCGCATCGCGATGTAGGGGGAGCCGTGCTGCAGCCAGCGGGCCCACTTCAGATGAGGCGCATTCTTTTTGAGTTCCTCGGCGGCGCTCCAGGTGATGGACTGCAGCACGTCGAGGCGGCCGGTGCGCAGTGCCGCATACCGCGCCGATTCGTCTTTCATGATCCGTATGCTGACGCGATCGAGGAAAGGCAGCTTGTATTCCTCGCCGCCGATGCGCTCCTTGCCCCAATACAACGGGTTCTTCACGTAGTTCTGTGAATTGCCCCCGATGTATTCGGCGATCTGGAACGGCCCGCTGCCATTGGCCTTGCGCCAGTCGCCGATGCCGGCGTCGACCACCTCCTTGGGATAGATCGACGAATAGGTGCCGAAGCCGAAGCGGTTGGCCCAGTCTTCGTGGAAGTGATTGAAATAAAACACCACCTTGTGGCGCTCGGGCGCCTCGACCCGCTGGATGTGGTCCAGGTACTCCGCGGTCCGCTTGGGACTGGCCATCAGCCGGTTGAAGCTGTACGCCACGTCTTGGGCGACCAGTTCGCGTGCCACCATGACGCCCGCCTTCGCGGGGAACATGACGCCCTTGCGAAGCTGGATCTCCAGCCGCAGGGGCGGTTCGAGCCACTTCCAGGATTCGGCCAGATCGCCCCGGATGGCGTCGGTTGGAATGTAGCCGTCCGCCTTGAACAGATAGGGGCCGCCCCGTGCCTTCGACTTCGAAAAGTCGGCGCCGAACAGCCGGTCGTAGTACATGCCCGCGTCCTGCGCGGTCTTGTAGTTCCAGTCGGCCGGGTCCCATGACAGGGGCGCGAGCGATGGCGAGTTGGTGCCGATGCTGAGGGAACCGCCGTACTTCGGCTTTTCAACCTGGGCCTGTGCCTGCACCGAGGGTGCCGAGAAGCCTGCCAGACCGATGGCAAGCGCGCCGCCGAGCAGCCGCAGTCCGCCCGCGAGGGAGTGTCGAGTCATGCTGTGTCTCCTGGTGTGCCGTTGTCGTTTGGAACGGTCTGCGGAGACCCTACATCAGGACCGCGCCCGGGACACGCCCCGCAACGCCACGAATGCGGTCACAAGTTTTAAAAATCCGATGACAGAACACCCCGTCGTTCGTGGTGCAAAACCCGACCCGACGCGCGACACCGGAAAGCTGTCGCGATGGCATGATGCAGATCGACGCGAAGACCACACGCAGACCGCACGCACCACCGCCAGCCGGCCGGGAGACACCCATGTTCGACATTCTGATTAAGGGCGGCATCGTCCATGACGGTACCGGCAGCGATGCCGTGCGTGCCGATGTTGCGATCCTTGCGGACCGCATTGCAGCCATCGGCACCGACCTTGGCCCGGCACGACAGACCATCGATGCGAGCGGCTGCCTGGTGACGCCGGGCTTCGTCGACGTGCATTCGCATCTGGATGGCAACGTCACCTGGGAGCACCAGCTCAAGCCGGCCTCGGGTCACGGCATCACCAGCGTCGTCATCGGCAATTGCGGCGTCGGCTTCGCGCCCTGCCGGCCCGAGCACCGCGGCTTCGTGGTGGCACTGATGGAAGGGGTGGAGGACATTCCCGCCAGCGTGCTCGACCAGGGGCTGCCCTGGGCCTGGGAGACCTACGCGCAATACCTCGACTTCATCCGGGCACGGCGCTTCGACATGAACGTGGCCAGTCTCGTGCCGCACTCCTGCCTGCGGGTGTGGGTGATGGGACAGCGCGCGATCGACGGCGAAGCCGCCACTGCGACCGACATCGAGCAGATCGGCGAACTGGCGCTCGAATGCCTGCGAGCCGGCGCGGTCGGTGTCGGCTCGACGCGGCTGCACGCCCAGAAGACGCTCTCGGGCATTTCGGCGCCGACGCGCCACGCGCAGCAGGACGAGTACCTGGCGATCGGCCGCGCACTGGCCGCGACCGGCGGGGTGCTGCAGATCGCGCCCGAGTTCAACCGCTATCCGCTGGCCGAAGAAGAACTCGACATGATCTGTGCGGTGGCCCGCCAGACCGGCTGCCGTGTGACCTACACGCTCAAGCAGACCAACGAGTTCCCCGATGCCTGGCGAGCCATGCTCGAGCGCACGGCGAAGGCGCGTGCCGAGGGCGTGGACATCCGGCCGCAGGTGCTGGGCCGGCCGACCGGCGCCATCCTGTGCTGGGAGACCAGCACGCACCCTTTCGTGAAATGCCCGAGCTATCGCGCGCTGGCGGCATTGCCGCTGGATGAACGTCTGACCGAACTGTCGCGTCCGACGGTGCGCGCGCTTCTGATCGAAGAATCGCACGTGCATGGCGGACGGTTCGAGAAGCTCTATCCCCGCATGTTCGCGATCCGCGGCGCCGTCAGCTACGAACCGCGCGCCGACGAGGCCTTGTCAGCGCAGGCCCAGCGCGAAGGCCGGCCGGCGGCCGAACTGGTCTATGACGCGTTCATGGCCAGCGGCGGCCGCGGCAGCGTGCTGATGACCAGCGGCAACTATGCCGAATTCAGTCTGGATCCGGCGCTGGCCATGATGCAGTCCGAAGGCTCGCTGCTCGGCCTGGGCGATGCGGGTGCGCACAGCAGCATCATCTGCGACGCCAGCGCAACCACCAGCACGCTGACTTACTGGTGCCGCGATCGCGTGCGCGGCGCCCGGCTTGCGCTGCCTGAAGCGGTGCGCAAGCTGACATCCGAGCCAGCCGAGTTCTTCGGCCTGCAAGGCAGAGGCCGGCTGGCCGTGGGTTACCACGCCGACATCAACGTCATCGACCACGACCGCATGACGCTGGGCGTGCCGCAGATGAGCCATGATCTTCCCGCCGGCGGGCGCCGCCTCGTGCAGCCGGCGCAGGGCTATGTGGCGACGCTGGTCAACGGTGAGGTGGTGGCGAGCCGGGACGCCTTCACGGGAGCCTTGCCGGGAATGCTGCTGACCCGGTAACAAGGTTCGTTGCCACTCACGTCGGAGCGGGGCTCGGGCGGTCCGCAGACACCTCGGCCAAGCTCCTCCGACTCACTCCCGAGAGCCACCTCAATGCCCAATCCCACCTCCCTGCTGCTCTGG
>DAONCJ010000277.1:0-5421 GCA_035401985.1 Burkholderiaceae bacterium
AAAGCCTCCAATGCACGGACACCACGTCGAATGAGATCCGCGACGACTGCTGCAGCCGCGTGAAAAACGACACCATGCCCGCCGGTTCGAAGCCGGCGCTGCGCAGGGTTTCCATGCCGACCCGATCGGCCTCGCGCTCGGCATCGCGCGAGAACGACAGCATCTGCTGCATCTGCGCCCCGCCCGCCATGGTGACGATACCCGCCATCGCCTGAGGGTTGGACCGCGCCGCCAGCGCGCCGAGGATCGCAGCGGCAAGCGTCATCATCGACGTCTGGCGCTGGGCGGCCAGCATGCGCGCGATGTGCCGCTGCGTGACATGGCCGATCTCGTGCGCCATCACGGAGGCCAGCTCGGACTCTGTCTGGGCGGCCACGATGAGACCGCTGTGAACGCCGATGTAGCCGCCCGGCAGGGCGAAGGCGTTCAGCGACTGGTCGAGGACCAGGAAGAACTCGAGCGTGAAGCCATTGGCCCCCGGGGCCCCGGCCAGCAGAGTGCCCAGGCGGTTGAGGTACTCGCTGACTTCGACATCGTCGGACACATCGGGGTCGCGGCGCAGGTCGCGCATGATGGTCTCGCCCAGGCGTCGTTCGGCCGCCGGCGAGAGCTCTTCACCACCCGCATCGCCCAGACGCGGCAGGTTGTCGGCCGACGCTGCCGGCGGCTCGCTTTGCGAACCGGCCAGCGGAGAAGTGACGGCCAGCACGACGACCAGCAGCGCCGAGATGCAGCGACGCAGATCAATACCGGAATGCACGACAGACGACTGGGTGAGCCACGATGTAAAGAAACGTTCAAGCGCTGGGCGCCAGCGGGAGCGTTGCTATGATAGACCGATCAGAAAGACACTATGACGCGCACACTCACGCACTTCGACGCCACCGGCCAGGCGCACATGGTCGATGTCGGCGACAAGGAAATCACCCGGCGCGTCGCACTCGCCAGCGGTCGAATCCGCATGCTGCCGACCACCCTCGAACTCATCCGCTCGGGCACAGCGCGCAAGGGCGATGTGCTGGGCATCGCGCGGATCGCGGCCATCCAGGGCGCCAAGCGCACGTCCGACCTGATCCCGCTGTGCCATCCGATCGCGCTCACCCGCATCGCCGTCGATTTCGAACTCGATCCGGACGACAGCTCGGTTCTGTGCAGCGCCCGCGTCGAATGCACCGGCCAGACCGGTGTCGAGATGGAAGCGCTCACGGCCGTGCAGGTCGGGCTGCTGACCATCTACGACATGTGCAAGGCCGTCGACCGCGGCATGACCATCACCGACGTCCGACTGCTCGAAAAGCATGGCGGCAAGACCGGAAGCTACCTCGCCTCCGATCCGCAGTCCGGCGGCCTTTGAGCGGCACCCGATCATTCCGGCCTGCGCTGGCCGCCCTTTCCGAGTCACCCTGGAGCACACATTGGCGCAGGCCATGACAACCCCGAAGCGCCGGCCGTGGCGCTGGCTGATCGTGCTGCTGGTTCTGGCCGCCCTGGCTGCCGGCGGCTTCACCTGGTATCGCCAGACCCGGCAGGGCGATGTGCCGCAGTGGCGCACCGCCAAGGTCTCGCGCGGCGGCATCACTGCATCGGTCTCGGCGACCGGAACCCTGAACGCCGAAGTGTCGGTGCCGGTCGGCTCGCAGGTGTCCGGTCAGGTCAAGGAAGTGCTCGCCGACTTCAATTCGGAGGTCAAGCGCGGCCAGCTGATCGCCCGCATCGATCCCGAGACCTTCGAATATCGCGTGCGGCAGTCCCAGGCCGACCTCGACGCAGCGCGCGCCCAGGTGCTGACGGCGCAGGCCAACATCAGCGCGGCCAGTGCAGCGGTTTCGCGCATCCGTGTGAACCTGGCCGAGGCGCGGCGCGACCTCGACCGCAAGCAGCTTCTGGTCGAGCGCAGCTTCATCTCGGGCGCCGAGCTGGACAAGGCCCGGGCGGTGCTCGATGCGGCCACCGAAGAGATCAAGAGCGGACAGGCCCAGGTCGAGGTGGCGCAGGCTCAGGCGCGCAGCGCCCAGGCGGTGGTTGCGCAACGCGAGGCGCAGCTCCTGCAGGCGCGCGCCGACCTCGAGCGCACGGCCATCAGGGCACCGGTGGACGGGATCGTCATCAAGCGTTCGGTCGATGCCGGGCAGACGGTCGCGGCCAGTCTTCAGGCGCCCGAACTGTTCGTGATCGCACGCAACCTGCGCGACATGCAGGTCGACACGTCGATCGACGAGGCCGAGATCGGCAAGGTGCGGCTCGGCCAGCGGGCCACCTTCACCGTCGACTCCTACCCGGGGCGCAGCTTCAGCGGCGAGGTCAAGCAGGTGCGCAAGGCGGCGCTCACCGTTCAGAACGTCGTCACCTACACGGTCGTGGTCGCCACCGCCAATCCCGATCTCGCGCTGATTCCCGGCATGACCGCCAACGTCCGCCTGGTCACCGATGCGCGTGACGGGGTGTTGCGGGTGCCCAATGCCGCATTGCGCTTTCGCCCTCCGGACTGGCAGGAGCCGGCGCCGGGAACACCCGGCTCGGGCGGAACCGGCGGCGCGCCGGCCTCCAAGGGCGCCGGCGCAGCCGCGCCCGGACGACCCGATGGCTGGGCCGGGCAGGCGCTGGCCGCTGCGTGGCCGCCTTCGTGGCTGCTCGCATGGCTGCCGCAGGCCCACGCCCAGGGTGCGGGCGGTGCGCTGGGGCAGTTCCGGGAACGCCTCGAGCGGGACCTGGCGCTGAGCGACGATCAGAAGTCCAAGCTCGATGGGATCTTCGCGACGATGCGCGACAAGTTCATTGCGGCGCGCCAGGCGAGCGACGATGAGCGTCCGGCGCTGATAGATAAAACCCGCGCCGAATTGCGTGACCGCATCGGCCAGATCCTGACGGCCCAGCAGCAAAAGCGATATCAGGAAATTCTGGCCGAGATCGCCGCGCGGCAGGCAGGTGGCGGAACAGGCGCAGCCGCCGGTGGCGCAGCTGGGGGCGCGGCCACTGCGGCGGGCACGGCGGCAGCAGGTGCCGCCACGGCACCTGGGCCTGCACCGGGCGCCGCAGCTGCGAGCGCGCCCGGCGCGCCCGGCGCCACGAGTCCCGCACCGCAGGCCGGAGGATCATCCGGTCCGGGCGGAGCACTGCGACAGTTCCGTGATCGACTCGAGCGCGAACTGGCCCTGACGGACGACCAGCGAACCCAGATGGACGCGATCTTCGGCGCCATGCGCGAGAAATTCGCGGCACTTCGCGATGCGCCGGAAGGTGAACGGGCCAAGATGGCCGAGCGCAACCGCACCGAACTGCGCGAGCGGATCGCCGACATCCTGAACCCGGACCAGAAGAAGAAGTACGCCGAGATCATTGCCGACATCGCGGGCCGTCAATCGAGCCGCGGCCGGCTCTTCGTGCTCGATGCGGGCGGCGCACTGCGCGCCGTGGCCGTGCGCACCGGCCTGACCGATGGCGCGTTCACCGAGGTCTCGGGCGAAGGACTGAAAGAGGGCGACACGATCGTCGTCGGTGTGCAGACAAGCGGTGCGTCCGCCCCGAAGTCGACTGCGCCGACGGGCCCGCGGCTGCCGTTCTGACCACGCTCGCCATGACCGATCCGATCATCCGCGTCACTGACCTGGTCAAGGAATACCGGATGGGCGACACGGTGGTGCGCGCCCTGGCCGGCGTGACGCTGGACATCCTGCCCGGCGAGATGGTCGCGGTGATGGGACCCAGCGGTTCGGGAAAGTCCACCTTCATGAATGTGGTCGGCTGCCTGGATCGCCCCAGCAGCGGTCACTACGTGCTGGCCGGCGAGTCGGTCGAGGCCATGAATGGCGATGAACTGGCCGCCATCCGCAACCGGCGCATCGGATTCGTCTTCCAGCAGTTCAATCTGCTGCCACGCACCTCGGCGCTGGCAAACGCCGAACTGCCGCTGCTCTACACCACCCTGCCCCGTGCCGAGCGGCACAGCCGGGCCGCTCGACGCCTGCAGCAGGTCGGCCTGGGCGAGCGGATGGACCACCATCCCCGGCAATTGTCCGGCGGACAGCAGCAGCGGGTGGCGATCGCGCGGGCGCTGGTCAACGATCCGGTGCTGATCCTGGCCGACGAGCCCACCGGGGCGCTGGACTCGCGCACCAGCCTCGAAGTGATGGCGCTGCTGCAGCAGCTCAACCACGAAGGAATCACCGTGGTGCTGGTCACGCACGAACACGACATCGCCGAGTTCGCCAGCCGCATCGTGATGTTCCGCGACGGCAAGGTGCTGTCGGACGAGCCCCATCAGGCGCGGAACGCGGCAGCGGCGCTGGCCGCGCTGCCAGCGCCCGAAGCCGCGTGATGACTTCGGACGCGATGGCCTTCCTCATGACCGACCCGATGACCATCGTGACGCGCTCCGGCGTGCCGCCCTTCCACCGGAACGTTCGGCGATGAGCTGGTTGTCGACCCTGCGGGTGGCCCTTAACGCATTGCGCGTGAACAAGCTGCGCTCGATCCTCACGATGCTCGGGATCATCATCGGCGTGGGCGCCGTGATCACGATGATTTCGGTCGGGGGTGGCGCCCAGGCGCGGGTCGAGGAGCAGATCCGAAGCCTCGGCTCCAATGTGATGATCGTGCTGCCCGGTTCGTCGACCTCCGGCGGACTGCGACTGGGCTTTGGCGCGGCGCAGACGCTGACCGAGGACGACGCGCGCGCCATTGCGCTCGAAGTCGAGCAGGTGGCATTCGCGGCCCCGCGCTCGAACACCTCGGGCCAGCTGGTGCTGGGCAACACCAACTGGTCGACGCAGATCCAGGGCGTCACGCCGGATTTTTTCGAGGCGCGCGAGTGGAAGCTCGCGGCCGGACGGCATTTCGAGGCGCCCGAGCTGACCGGTTCGGCCAAGGTGGCCATCATCGGACAGTCGGCCGCCCGGCAGCTGTTCGGTGAATCGACCCCGCCCGAGGCCATCGTCGATCAGCAGATCCGCGTGCGCAAGGTGCCGATGACGGTGATCGGCGTACTCGAAAAGAAAGGCCAGAGCGCGCTCGGGCAGGACCAGGACGATGTGCTGTTCGTGCCCTTGTCCACGGCACGCAACCGTCTGATCGGCCAGACCCAGGGGCGGCTGCGGCGGGTCAACAACATCACGGTCAAGGTCCATGCCGGCGCCGACATGAAGGCTGCCGAAGACCGGATCCGCGAACTGCTGCGCCAGCGGCATCGCCTGCAGGCCGGCGCCGACGACGACTTCACGCTGCGCAACCTGACCGAGATGCTTCAGGCCCAGGAAGCCTCGAGCCGGATCCTGTCGATGCTGCTGGCAGCCGTGGCCTCGGTGTCGCTGCTGGTGGGTGGCATCGGCATCATGAACATCATGCTGGTGTCGGTGACCGAGCGGACGCGGGAGATCGGCATCCGCCTAGCGATCGGTGCGCATGAACGGCACATACTGGTGCAGT
>DAONCJ010000278.1:0-5406 GCA_035401985.1 Burkholderiaceae bacterium
CGACGCGGACGAAGGGCGAGATGCGCCAGCGGCCGAACTCGCGGCGCAGGCCCGCGCGCAGGTTCAGCAGCGCATAGGGCGCCGCCGAGTCCGTGTTGGCGTCGTTGACATGAACCCGACCCACCTGCAGCACCTCGCCAGCCAGTTGCAGGCCCGCCAGCGGGCCGCCCAGGGCCGGGCGCCAGACCATTTCGCCGAAGAACAGCTTGTCGGCCGTTCCCGCCAGCCGGTTGCCGGCGGGCACTGTCACGGCGGCAGCACCGGTGCCACTGACGAAGTCGTCGCGGTAGGTGGCCGCTAGCCAGGTCAGCGCAACCCGCGCACTGATCGTGTCGCTCAGGCGGCCAGCCCACGAGAGTTCAGCCCCCTCGCGCAGCGTGCGCCCGGCGTTCTTGAATGTCGTCCGGCCGCCCGAGTTGGCGTCGATGACGATCTCGTCGTTCGTGCGGATCGAGAACAGTGCCAGATCTAGCCGCTGACCCTGGGCGGTTCGCCACTTTGCACCGACTTCCATCTGGCGGCTGCGCGAGGCCTCGAGCGCGAGGTTCAGGCCGGTCGCGTTGCCGGCGGTTGTCCGGTAGGCCAGTTCGGCGAAGGTCGGTGTCTCGAAGCCCTTGCCGATGTTTGCGTACACGTTGAGGTGTTCGCCGAGCGCCTTGGCCACCCCGATCACCGGGCTGGTGGCGCGATAAGTGCGCGCACCGCTGTCATCGCCATTGCCCGCGACCACGAAGCGATCGTCCGAGCGGAAGCCGACGCGGCTCGAGCGCACGCCGGCCGTGACGGTCCAGTCGTCGGGCAGGGACAGTGTGGCCAGCGCGTACAGATCGGTGTTCTGAACCTGATTCAGTTCGTTGCGCTTGCGGGCGCCCACCACGCCGCCGTTGTTCACGAAGCCCAGGCGGAGTTCACGCTGCCGGTCATGGTCCAGTCCGACCGTGGTGGTCAGGCGCATGGACTGCAAGCGCAGGGTGTGCGCGTATTGCACGCCGATGCCGCCGTAGTCCCGGTCGAGGTCGACGACACCGCCCGAAGCGGTCACGGCGGATTGCGCAGCCAGCGGCGTGGCGAGGGTCTGGAACACCGCGCGCTGGCCGCCATAGACGCGCGCCGTCATCCGCCGGTCCGCGTCGAGGCGATGTTCGAGGACGATACCGATCTGGTTCTGCGACACGGTCTTGCGCGTGTCCTGCAGCAGGGCCGACGGATCGACCTGCCGGCGGTTGACCTGCATCTGTTCGCGGGTCAGCCCCAGCGGGTCCTGCGACAGCGGCTGATCGAAGACGTTGGCGACCACCGTCATGCGCGTTTGCGGCGAAAGCGCCATGCCGAGCTTCGCGTTGAACTGTTCGCGGCGCGCTGCGCTGTGCTCGCGATAGCCGTCGGTCGAAAAGCGTGACCAGTCGGCCAGCATGTTCACCGAGCCGCTGCGGCCGCTGGCGTTCAGCCCCCAGCGTTCGGATCCGAACGAACCGAGCGACCAGGAGGCACCCGCCATCGGAATCCGGCCCTCGGCGGTGAACGCCTGCACCACGCCGCCCGCCGCATTCCCGTAGAGCAGCGCCAGTGGTCCGCGCAGCACTTCGATGCGATCGGTGGAGGGCAGGCTGATGGTGGCCGCCTGTCCCTGGCCGTCGGGCATGGTCGCGGGAATGCCGTCCACGATCAGTCGAACGCCGCGGATGCCGAAGCTCGATCGCGCACCGAAGCCGCGGATCGACAGCTGCAGGTCCTGGGCATAGTTCTGCCGGTTGAGCACCACCACACCGGGCACGCGCGACAGGGCCTCGGAGAGATTCACCTGCGGACCCGCGGAGCGGATCGTTTCGGCATCGACGGACTGGATGGAGGCGGGCGCGTCGAAGGACCGCTGCTCGTGGCGGCTCGCGGACACAACGACTTCGGACAGCGCCTCGACGGCGGGTGCGGGGCTGGCTGGATTTTGGGCCGCCTGGGTGTCCTGGGCCGCGGCGCGCGAGGGGGCCGTCGTGC
Organism: Burkholderiaceae bacterium; assembly: GCA_035401985.1. Classification (GTDB taxonomy): domain Bacteria; phylum Pseudomonadota; class Gammaproteobacteria; order Burkholderiales; family Burkholderiaceae_E; genus Quisquiliibacterium. The sequence goes on from DAONCJ010000278.1 coordinate 1,993, forward strand.
CCAGCAGTGCCGCCACGCCGATGGCGGCCAGGGTGGCCTTGCCCTGCATCACGGCAACTCGGACAACCTTCAGGTGCCTGACAACTCAGGCGGCCTTCTGTTGCCCCGGCAGGGCGACAGCACGGATGCCGGTCAGCAGCGCTTCGCGCAGCGGTGCGAGCAGCGGGTCGGCGGCCGACTGCGGACTGGCGTCGAGCAGCCGCACGGCCGGTGCGTCGTCGCGGGCCATGGCGCCGTGGCGGGCGCAGTCGCGCCACTTGCCCAGCAGCTGATCTCGGGTCATCGGGTCGGCTGCAGAGCCGGGCGCCCAGTCCACCTGCAGATCGTCGCTCCACCCTGTGCCGGTGATCGAGACGCGGATCGGCGCCGAATCGAGCGGCTCGCCGTCGCGGGTGCGTTCACGCAGATGAACGCGTGCCATCTGCGCGCAGACCGTCGGATCCTGGACGGCCGAATCGTCGAAGGAGGACAGCGTGACGCTGCCCTCGATCCAGGCCGCGCTGGCACAGTAGGCGCCGCTGAATTTTCCCTCTAGGCCCGTCGAGGGGATCGGGTACTTGAGCGGCGCAAGACCGTTCTTGGGGAACTCGATGTCGATGGTGACCGGCTGGCCCCGGACCGCTTCGGGCTGCCGCTCGCGGATCGCCGTCACCCCGGCGATCAGGCGATGGGTCATGTAGCAGCTGGGGAAGCGCTTGTGCTCGAAGCCCGGCGATTCGATCGCCCAGGCTTCGCCGGCGCGCCAGGCCAGCGGGCCGCTCGCGTGCCCGCCGTTGAAGGCGAGCATGAAACCCTTGTCGCCCCAGACGTCGTCGCTCGCCGCAGCGCCGGCACGGGCCAGCATGACGGCGCGAACCGCGGCAGCGGCTGCAAAGCCGACGTGCAGCGGCTTGACATCGGTGCCGAAATTGGCCCGCAGCCCGCAGGCGCTGCTGGCGGCGATCGACAGCGCGGCATGCGCCTGGTCCAGCGGCAGCCTCAGCGCATGTGCGCACGCGGCTGCGGCGCCGACTGTGCCTAGCGTGCTGGTGGCATGAAAGCCCAGCGCGTAATGCTGAAAGCCAAGCCATTGACCGAGCCGCAGCGTGGTCTCGGTGCCGACGATGTAAGCGCGCAGGACATCGCTCCAGCGCAGGTCGGGGCGCTGCTGACGCAGCACCGGCAGCAGCGCGAGCAGCGCCACGATGGGCGGGGCGCTGGGGTGGCAGGTCGCCAGCATCGACACGTCGTCGTAGTCGAGCGCATGCGAGGCCGTGCCCAGCACCAGCGCCACATCGGCGGGCGACAGCGTGTCGTCGCGACCGACGGCGCATGCGTGCAGGGCCGCCTGCGTGCAGCGCTCGGTGGCCCCGCCGGCCGACACCGCCAGCGTGTCGAGCCAGCTGCGAACCGCCTGGCGCAGCGCCTCATCGGAAAAGGTGCTGGCGTCCTGCTGATAACAATGGTCCCAGACGGCCAGGAAGGCCGGGCGGCTGTCGGATGCGTTCATGTGTTCTCCACTGGCAGGGCGCGGGCGCGCCATCGACCGATTCACCCAAGAGTCTGCAGGATGAGCTGTCTTGTCAACCTGCCGTTCGGCTGAACGATGCCGCAGGGCTGCGCTGGCTCAATCCCCGGACCCGCCCGCCTGGCGGACCCGGCTCAGAATCTGCGCCAGTGAACGGTCGCGGATGCCGCAGGCTTCGAGATGAGCGACCGTCTCGAACAGGTAGTCGGCACAGTGCCCCATCGGCCCGCTGGCGCGCGCGATGCGCCGGGCCACTTCATCGATCGGAAGGCGCCCCGCATAGGTGGGCAGCGACTCGTCGATGGCGAAAGCGATCGAGGGCACGGGGCCCGCGTCGGTGCGTGCCTGGACCCAGACCGGCCGGTAGGCATCGGAGACCATTTCGCGCGACCAGATGATGTCGAGCTCTTCGTGCACCTGGGCCGCTGCGATGCGCAGCACGATCCCCCGACACGATCCCCCCCGGCCCAGGCCGAGCATCAGGCCCGGCAATTCGGGCGTGCCGCGCCCGACCACCGAATGGAGGCAGAAGCGGCGATGAAACCCATAGATCGTTGCCGTGCGCGATTCGATGAAATGAAAGGCCGGGTTCCACATCAGCGAGCCGTAGGCGAAGACCCAGAGGTCGCTGCCCTCCTGCCACCCGGCCGCCAGCATCCGGTCGCGCGAGGCGACCCGTTCCTGTTCGGTGGTCAGGCGCAGCAGGCCGTCGCGCGCTGCCTGGGCGAGCGCCCGGCTCAGGCCGCCGGCAAGCAGGAAATCACGGTCGATCAGGGATGCCATCGGTTGTTGCGCCGGCCTCGCGCGATGCCGCAGAAAGGGTGATGCGCGCCGGTCGGCAGTGCGTCGAAGTGCGCAAGATACGCGTCGGCCGAGGGCGCGCGCAAGCGTCCGATCTTCGGCGCCATTCGGTCGTCAGCTCATTCCGCCGAGTCCTGGACGCGCCGCCGGATCGCATTCCATTCGTCGGCGCCGAAGCGCGCGAACGACTGGCTGACGCTGGGATTGCTGCGGGGTCCGGCCGGCATCTGTGTGGCCTTGAGTGCCGCCAGCGTCTGGTCGAAGACCTCGACCGCGTGGCGCAGCAGGATGCCCGGCAGGATCGCCAGCCGATAGCCCATCTCCTGGGCCTCGGGCAGCGGAAACAGCGGGGTCTTGCCGCCAGGCACGATGTTCAGCAGGCACGGGCCGCGCACCAGCCGCGGCACCTTTGCGACCTCGTCGAGCGATTCGGGCGATTCGACGAAGGCCATGTCGGCGCCGGCCTCGAGCGCCGCGTTGGCGCGGGCAATCGCCTCATCGAAACCCAGCACCGATCGCGCGTCGGTGCGCGCGATGATCATGAACGCGGGGTCGCGTCGGGCCTGCAGCGCGGCGCGGATCTTCGAGATGAACTCGGCACGTGGCACGACCTCCTTGCCGTCGAGGTGGCCGCAGCGCTTGGGCGCGACCTGGTCCTCGATGTGGATCGCAGCGACGTTGCGCGCTTCGAACTCGCGCACCGTGCGCGTGACGTTCAGTTCATTGCCGTAACCGGTGTCGGCATCGGAGATCACCGGCAGTGACACCGAACGGGCGATAACGGCCGCGTTCTCGACCATCTCGGTCATCGTGGTCAGGCCGAAGTCGGGGAAGCCGAGGGATGCGGATGTGCCCGATCCGGTCATGTAGACCGCCGGAAAACCGGCCTGCTCGATCGTCATGGCGCTGATCGCGTCGTAGGCGCCCGGTGCCACCACCATCGAGGGCCGGGACAGCAGATCACGCAGTGCGCGCGAGGCATGACTCATGGTCGGGATCCTGGACGGTTGGGGTGTCCGGCAGTATAGCGGCCACCATTCCCGGCCAAGCAGCGTTTCAGCCGCTGGCCCGCGGCTCCGGCGCGCTGATCAAGCGCTGGAGTGGCG
>DAONCJ010000279.1:0-5405 GCA_035401985.1 Burkholderiaceae bacterium
CCGGGCTGGCTGCGCGGCGTCAGCGACCCGTCGTCCTGGTAGCTGCGGTCGCCGAACACCTCGCTGATCGCCCGCAGTCCGGCGGCCTTCGCCGCACCGATCAGTTCGCTGCCCGCCAGGCCATAGAACGCCAGATTGCGGTCGTAGTCGGCCACCGCGCTGGCAATAGCCTCGGCCAGCACCGGATCCTTTGCCGCCATGTTGTACAGCGCGCCATGCGCCTTGACGAAGGTGAGCCGCCCGCCGAGCGCCTGGGCGAATCCGCTCAAGGCGCCGATCTGGTAGATCACGCAGTCGTAGGCCTCGGTGCGGCTGAGCGCCATGTTGCGCCGCCCGAAGCCCTGCAGGTCGGGCAGCCCCGGATGCGCGCCGACCGCCACGCCGCGATCGAGCGCCATCCGGACAGTGCGGTGCATCGTGCGCGGGTCGCCGGCATGAAAGCCGCAGGCGATGTTGGCCGAGCTGACGTGGTCGAGCACGGCCTCGTCATTGCCCATGTGGTACGCGCCGAAGCTTTCGCCCATGTCGCAATTGAGGTCGATACGGGGCATCGAAGACATCGCCATTCACCTGTCGAAGGAAGGAATCAGAGAGCGGATGCGCGCGAACTCGCGCTCGCGGTCCAGGTACAGCGCCTGGGCCTCGTCCAGCGAGATCGGCGCGAAGCGCAGCGTCTCGCCCGGCACGCGCTGTGCCATCAGCGGCAGGTCGACGCTCGCGACGCTGGCGATCTTCGGATAGCCGCCGGTGGTCTGGCGGTCGGCCATCAGGACGATCGGCTGGCCATCGGGCGGCACCTGCATCGTGCCGAAGCCGACCGCCTCGGAGATCATCTCGAGCGGCTTGGTCAGCGGCAGACCCGGACCGTCGAGCCGGTAGCCCATGCGATCCGAGTTCAGGTTGACCACGAACGGCGCTTCGAACAAGCGCGCCTGAGCGTCAGCGGTGAAGTGTTCCCACTGCTGCCCTCGGATCAGGCGGATCGGCCGATCCTGCCGTGCTGGATGCTCGGACACGGGCAACGCATCCGACCCGGGAGCGGGCCCGGTCGGCGCGCACTGCGGCGTCGCAAAGGGCCGTGCGGCCTGCCCTGCCGCCCCCAGCGCGTCAGGCGCAATCGGCAGATGGTCGCCCTTGCGCAGCGCCCGCCCCTGCAGTCCGCCGAATCCGGCGCGCAGATAGGTGCTGCGGCTGCCCATGACCGCCGGCACAGCGAAGCCACCGTGCACGGCCAGATATGCCCGGCAGCCGAACACCCGGCGGCCAAAGTCCAGGCGGGCGCCAGCCGGAACCCGCACCGCTTGCGACATCGGGATCGGCTGCTCGCCGATGCGCGCAGACAGATCGGCGCCGACCAGCGCGATCAGCGCGTCCTGGTGAAAGAGCAGGCTCGGGCCCATCAGCGTGATCTCGAGGCTCGCCTCGTCGTGCGCATTGCCGACCAGCAGATTGGCCAGGCGGTGGGACCACTCGTCCATCACGCCGCTGGCGATAACGCCGAAACGCTGCACGCCCGTGCGTCCCAGATCCTGCAGCGAACTGAGCGGACCCGGCTTGAGCACCTCGATGCTCATGACGACCGCCCGGCACGCGCGGCGTCGAAGGCCTCGCGAGTGATCGGCACGAAACGTATCCGGTCCCCGGGGCGCAGCAGCGTCGGAGGATTGGCCTGCGGGGTGAACAGGGCCAGTGGCGTGCAGCCGATCAGGTTCCAGCCGCCCGGCGTCTCGAAGGTATAGACCGCACTCTGCTCGCGCGCGATGGCGACGGTGCCCTGCGGAATGCGCACGCGCGGCGTCGATCGCCGCGGCATGGCCAGCTTCGGATCGAGCCCGCCCATGTACGGAAAACCGGGCGCAAAACCCAACATGTAGACGACATGCGACGATGCGGCATGGCGCTCGATCACTTCATCGGTGGACAGCGCACAGGCACTGGCGACCTCGTCCAGATCGGGTCCCAGGTCGCCGCCGTAGCACACCGGAATCTCGACCAGTCTCGTCTGTCGGGCAGCCGCCTCGACGCCGGTGGCCAGCAGTGCGGCCAGGCGGCGCGACAGGCGCCGATGGGGCGGCTCGCTCGAGCCGTCGTCCTCGATCGATTCGGGCCGGTAGTGGATCGCCACGGTGGTGAAAGCCGGCACGATGTCGATCACGCCGGCAATCGGGTGATCGATCAGGTGATCGGCAAAGCCATGCACCGCCTCGTTGATGCGCGGATCGACCCGCTGGCCGAATTCGACCATCAGGCAGCGGTCGCCCAGCGGTTCGATGCGCCAGCCGGGCGCGCGGGAATCGGTCATGGGGTGCTCCGCCGCATAAGAGACAAAAGAGCAAGCCTCAGAGCGCCTCGAAGCGGATCTCCTGCGCACCCTCCCAGAGCACCTTGGTGCCCAGCGCGCGCAGATTCTCCCGGCCCTCGACGATGGTCAGAAAATGGTTGCCCGCGAGCTGCCCCATCTTGCTGGCGAAGCAGCACGCGCCGTAGGCCAGGATGATCTCGGTCTCGCTGTACCCGCCCGGATAGAACAGGATGTCGCCCACCGAGGGATGGCTGGTGTGGTTCTCGAACCCCACGCCAAGCTGGAAGTCGCCCAGCGGCACCCAGCAGCCTTCGCCGCTCCAGCGCACGTGGATCAGCTTTTGGGTATAAGGCAGGAGTCGGGCAAACGCGGCGACCGTCTCGGGCGCATCGGGATGGGTCTCGGCGATGAAAACATGGCCGCCGGCGGTCACTTTGATTCGGGACATGGGCACTCTTCTTCAACGGTAAGATTCCACTTTACAGGAGTCGCATGTCCCTCAAATCGCTGCTGATGCCGGTGGTTTCGCAACACATGCTGTCGCGCCAGACCCTGCTCAAGCGACGCGCCACCCTCGAGCGCGAGCGCCAGATCAATCGCCAGCCGCACCGGGTGCTGTATTTCCATCAGGTCGACGACCCCTACAGCGCGCTGACCGCCGCCTGCCTGGAGCAGTTCGTGCGGCGCTACGACGTGATCTTCACGCCGCATCTGGTCAGCCCGCCCGACGACGCCGCGGCACCGGCGCGCGAGCAGCTGATCGCCTACAGCCGTCGCGACGCCGAGCGTCTGGGCCGCCGATACGGCATTCATTTCCGCGACGGCGGCGAACAGCCCGACCGCTCGATGGCCGACTACACGCACTCGATGCTGCTCGCGGCCATCGATGAGCAGCGCTTTCACACACTGGCCGGCCACCTGTCGGCGTGCCTGTGGCACGAACCGGCCCGGATCGCCCAGTTCATCAATCCGCTTGCCGTGCCGATGCCGGCCGACGGGCCCTCGGTCGCCGCGCATGTGGCCGCCAGCAACGCGCTGCGCCGCAAGCTCGGCCACTACCTCGGCGCAACCTTCTATTACGCGGGCGAGTGGTACTGGGGCATCGACCGGCTGCACCACCTCGAGCGGCGGCTGCAGGAACTGGGCGCCGCGAAACCGGGCGTGACGGACCTGATGTTTCCGCCCGGCCGCGACCTGACCACTCCGGTCGAGGTTCCCGACCCGCCGACGATCGACTTCTTCGTGTCCTTGCGCAGCCCCTATACCGCGATCGTTGCGCGCCGGGTGTACGAACTGGGCCGGCTGACCGGTGCGCCGGTGCGTTCGCGGATCGTGCTGCCGATGGTGATGCGCGGACTGCCCGTGCCGGCCGAAAAGCGCAGTTACATCGCTGCCGACGCGGCCCGCGAAGCGCATGTGCGCGGCATTCCCTTCGGTCGCATCAACGACCCGGTCGGGCGGCCCGTCGAGCGCGGCACGGCCATCTTTCCCTATGCCCGGCGCATGGGGCGCGAGCAGGCATACATCGAATCGTTCCTGGATGGCGTCTGGGCGCGCGGCATCGACGCCGGCAGCAACCGGGGCTTGCGCCGGATCGTCGAGAACGCAGGCCTCGACTGGGACGCGGCCCGCGCCTGCCTGCGCGATGAAAGCTGGCGTGCCGAGGTCGAACAGAACCGCACCGACATGCTGGCGCTCGGCCTGTGGGGCGTGCCCTCGTTCAAGGTGCGCGACGTGGCCGTGTGGGGCCAGGACCGGCTGTGGGCGATCCAGGCCGAACTGATTCGCGGGACCTCAGCCGCCTGACCCAGCCGCAGGCGCCCCGGGCATCGGCGTGCATGACAGGCTGCGACGAGCCGCCTCGAGCGCCGCCCCCTCCGAGGCCGGGTCGGAGATCAGCACCCGCATCAGCAGCAGCCCCTTGCTCGACGGCGAGACCACCACCCGCGCACCGGGTGGCACCCCGGGGCTGCCCGCGTTGCCCTGGTCCGGCACCAGCCAGAGGTCCACGGGCTTGCTACCGGCCTGGCGATCGTTGATCACGAAATAATTGTCGCTGCTGGCCGAGTACAGCGCGATCGACCAGTAGGTGTCGACGCGCGGATGCGCAGTGATCCGCATGGGCGCCTTGGACAGGTCGTACACGCACAGGGCGTACAGCAGATCGGGGCTGGGCATGACGATCCGGCGCGCCGTCGCGTCGACCGGGGGCGGGAACCCGGCCCGCTGGAAAGCGTTCAGCTCCTGGATCGCCGGACCGTGCATCAGCCGCAGCATGATCAGTCGCGGCAGGGCCCAGACCGCCAGCACGTGGACGATCAGCGCCGTGGCGAGCAGAAACAGCCCACGGTAGAACCACAGCCGTGTCGCGCTGCGGACCGGCTTCATGGTCGAAGCCCTGCCAGAAGACCACGGAGCGCTGCGGTCATGGCGCGCACTCCCCGATCGGCTGGATCGAGGGCGCGGCCAGCTTGGCAGGCGCTGCCTGCAGTTCGGCGCTCGGCTGATACAGACGCAGGGTCAGCACCAGGCCGCGCCGGCCCGGCGTGGGCAGCCAATGCAGGCCGGGCTGCGGGAGCGGCCCTGTGCTCATGACGAAGCGACCGTTCGCATCCAGGCGCGCGGTCCTGCCGTTCAGGCTGTACTGCCGGTTGGGCGCATCGAACAGAAACAGATCGTCGGCGTAGGCCGTGATGCTCCACCAGCGCGCCGCGGGCGGTGCGCCCTCGATCCGGTAGGCGCATTGCGAGCGCAGCGCCCGGCCGCGATCGTCGGTCCGCGCCACGTAGTACATCGTCTCGTCGCGGCCCAGCGCCAGCAGCCCCTCCAGCGCCACGCGGGCGCGGGTGTACAGGTCGGCGTCCGGACTGCCGGCCAGCGTGCTGCCCGTCCAGGCACCAACGGTCAGCTGGTGCGCGCCCGCCGGTGCATGGCGCAACACCCACCAGGCCGAGCCCAGCCCGACCCCGACTGCCGTCAGGTAGAGTGCCGCCGCGATGCCCAGCCGTCGCCATCGAGCCAAATGCCGGTCCCCTTCAGAACTTTCAGGACTTTTCAATCGGTCCGCGGCAATTGTCCGGCCGCGCGAAGATCCATACAGTAG
>DAONCJ010000280.1:0-5375 GCA_035401985.1 Burkholderiaceae bacterium
GTTCATGCTGGCGGCCCGCTTCGGCCTGCACTACTACGCCGGTGGCATGCGCCGCTACGTCAGCCGGCTGGGCCTGTCGGCCGCCAAGAAGCTGTTCCTCACCGCCATGACGGTGGAGTGCGACGAGATGCTGCGCATGGGATTCCTCACCGAAGCCGTGGCGCCCGAGCACTTCGCCAGCCGCATCGGCGAATACCTGGCGGCGATCGGCCAGACCGAGCCGCTGGCGGTGCGCAGCATGAAGCGGCAGCTCAATCACATTGCCGAAGGACGCTTCGACGAACTGACCATGCGCGCGGCCAATCGCGCCAGCATGACGTCTCCGCAGCTGCGCGAACGGCTCACCCGGCAACTGGCGGGCAGAAAGGCCCGGTGAGGAGATGAGGCGGCCGCGCGAGTCGTTGTCGATGCAGCGGGCGCCTGCGGCCGAGCACATGCGTCCAGCGACGGACCCTGCAGCGCCGCGCCGCCGGCTGATCGCGGGCACGCTGGCCGCTGCGCTGACGGCGCGCGCCCGCGCCCAGGCCAGCGCAAACCCGACCGGCACTGCAGCCAGCCCCTTGACGCGGGGTGCCGCGCCCTCTGCGTCGAACGTGGGCATATCGGCGGCCGAAACGCCGGTTGCCGTGAAGGCCGTCGAAGTCGCGCGCGGTCTGGAGCATCCCTGGGGCCTTGCCTTCCTGCCCGACGGACGTCTTCTGGTCACCGAGCGCGCAGGGCGACTGCGCACGATAGGGCGCGATGGCCGGTTGTCGGCACCGCTGACGGGTGTGCCGGCCGTTGCCGCACGCGGCCAGGGCGGACTGCTCGACGTGGCGCTCAGCCCGGGCTTCGCAACCGACCGCCAGGTGTTCCTCAGTTTTGCCGAACCGGCCGACGGCGGCGCCCGCACCGCGGTGGCGCGGGCCACGCTTGCCGACGACGGTCTGCGCGATGCGACGATCATCTTCCGGCAGCGGCAGTCGCGCGGCGGCGCCAATCACTTCGGGTCGCGCCTGGCTTTGACGGGCGACGGCCATCTGTTCATCACGATGGGCGATCGCTACGATGCGCGCGATCAGGTCCAGGACCTCGCCACGCATTTCGGCAAGATCGTGCGCGTGCGCAGCGACGGCACCGTGCCGTCCGACAACCCGTTCACGGCAGTGCCGCGCGCGCTGCCCGACATCTGGTCTTACGGCCACCGCAATGTCCAGGGCGCGGCGCTGCATCCGGTCACCGGACGGCTGTGGACTCACGAGCACGGCGCCATGGGCGGCGACGAAGTCAACATCGTGCTGCCCGGCCGCAACTATGGCTGGCCAGTGATCACGCACGGCGTCGATTACTCGGGCGAAAAGATCGGCGAGGGCTCGGCCAAGGCCGGCATGGAGCAGCCGGTACATTTTTGGGTGCCCTCGATCGCGCCCAGCGGCATGGCCTTCGTGACGGGCTCGCGACTGCCCGGATGGCGTGGCAGCCTGGTGGTCGGCTCGCTGAAGTCACGGCTGCTGGTCCGCCTCGCACTGGACGGCGAGCGCGTGGTGGGTGAGCAGCGTGTCCTGCAGTCGCTTGGCGAACGCCTGCGCGATGTCCACCAGGGACCCGATGGCCATCTCTATCTGCTGACCGACAACAGCCGCGGCGCCGTGCTGCGCATCGAGCCGGCCTAGAGGTCGCCCGCGGTCGCTGCCTGCGGGCCGCACGCCGCCGGCGGTCAATGCAGCTCGGGACGGCAGATCCGCGCCGCCAGGCGCACCAGCGACAAGTCCGAGCCGGCCGGTCCGATCAGCGACAGCCCGAGCGGCGCGCCGAGCCGGCGAGCCAGCGGCAGCGTCACCTGCGGCACGCCGGCAAGCGAGGCCCAGCACAGCAGACGCACCGCACGGTGCCGATACAGGTCGAGCGACGGCTCTTCCTCGTCGAGCCGCGGGGCGATGTCGGGCATCGTCGGCAGCATCAGCACCGCGCCGGCCCGCAGCAGGGCGCCAAGGCGCCTGTGCAGCGAGCGCTGCAGACGGCGCGCGCTGGCCACCTGGTCGTCGCTGATCTCGCGCGCCCAGGCAAAGCGTTCGGCCACACCCGGGCCCAGGGGCGGAACGTGGCGCTCGATGAAAGGTCCGGTGCTCAGCCATGCTTCGCGCCCCTGCAGATGCCGAAAGGCCCAATGCAGCGCATCGGCGTCCGGGTCGTGAGCGACCCGCACATCGCGGGCCGGGCCGAGGAACGCTTGAACCCGCTCGGTGGACGGTCGCAGCGCCAGCTGCACGGCCGCGTCCATCGACTCGAAGGCATCGGCGGCGCGCCACAGAACCGGGTCGGACGGCAGAGGTCGCGTGTCGGCCCCGAGCAGGACCTCTGCGGCACGCTCGAACACGTCGGCGTCGCGGGCGAGGCAGCCGACGGTGTCGAAGCTTTCGCACAGCGGGACGCATCCGTCCAGACTGATCCGCCCCGGGGTCGGCCGCAGGCCGAACAACCCGCAGTGGCTGGCCGGCACGCGGGACGATCCGCCGGTGTCGGTGACCAGCGCAAAGTCGCACAACCCGGTGGACACGACCGAGGCGGACCCGGACGACGCGCCGCCGGGGACGCGACCCGGCGCGGCACCGTTGACCGGTGTCCCGAAGTGCGTGTTGCGCCCGCTGATCGAGAACGACAGTTCGTCGATGCAGGTCTTGCCCGCATAGCGGGCGCCGGCGTCCAGCAGGCGCTGCACCGCCGACGCGGTCCTGTCCCGAACGCCGGACAGCGCGAGCATCAATGGATTGCCGGCCGAGGTCGGATACCCCGCGACATCGAACACGTCATTGACGCCGAAGCTCAGGCCCGCCAGCGGGCCGAGGTCGGCATGTGGCACGTGCGCCGTCGGGTAAGGCATGAAGGCAAGCTGCGGGTCGATTCCGCGCAGCACACCCGGCGAAGGCGGCGCGGGACTGGGCAAGGGCGGGCAGGCCGGCGACGCCCGGTTCGCGGAAGGCTGTCGCGTCCGCTCGGCGCGAGGCACTGCCATGGGTCTGCTCCTGCGTTGCGTCTGACGTCGCGGGGGACGCCGATCGGGGCCAGACCCCCTTGGTCTGGCGCGCAATGCAACGCAAGAGCCATGCCACTGCGCCGGCCCCCCGGCTCGAACGCGCGCGGCCTTCGCCGAGCGTGATCGGGCGCCGTTCTGGTGCATCGGCACCGCCGGCTTCAGCGGCCGCGGTGCGCAGCGCGCCAGCGGACGGCGCGCGCCCGGGCTGACGTGGCTATCCTGGGGCTGGAAACGCGCGCGGCAGGCAGGCGCCCGCTACAGGCGCGCGAAGCGGTAGATGGCCTGGGTGGCCCGCCATCCGGCCAGCGCGTGCACCGGCCGTCCGTTGGCCAGGAAGGCGCGCGCCTTGACGGTGAGGCCCAAGCGCGCGAGCAGGTCCTCGAAATCGCGCAGAGTAGCCAGATGCAGATTGGGGGTGTTGTACCACTGGTAGGGCATCTCGCTGGACACCGGCATGCGTCCGCGCAGGATCGACCAGGCGTGATACCAGTGGCCGAAGTTCGGGAACGAGACCACCCCCTCGCGGCCGACCACGCTCATGTCGCGCAGCACGCTCTCGGTCTTGAAGGTGGCCTGGATCGCCATCGAGGACACCACCACATCGAACTGGCTGGCGCCGAACATGTCCAGGCCGGCCTCGATGTTCTGCTGGATGACGTCCACGCCCCGGCCCACACAGGCCAGCACCGCCTTGTCGTCGATCTCGACGCCATAACCCTGGCAGCCCTTGCTCGCCTTCAGATGGGCCAGCAGCCCGCCGTCGCCGCAGCCCAGGTCGAGGATGCGCGACCCGGGCGCGATCCAGCCGGCGATCAGCGCGAGATCGGGACGCAGCTGGTGATCCGCACCCTCGGTCGACGGGGTGATCGGGAAGGCCGCCGCTGCATTGCGCGGTCGGGTGGAAGTCATCGGCGCATTCATTGGATTTCGCGGGCCACGCGTTCGAAGTAGGAGCGCAGCAGCGCGTGGTACTGCGGATCGTCGAGCAGGAAGGCGTCGTGGCCATGCGGCGCATCGATCTCGGCATAGGTCACCGCGCGACGGTTGGCCAGCAGCGCCTGCACGATCTCGCGGCTGCGTGCCGGCGAGAACCGCCAGTCGGTGGTGAACGAGGCGATGAAGAACTCGGCACGCGCGCCGGAAAAGGCCTTGGCGAGGTCGCCGCCGCAGGAAGCGGCCGGGTCGAAGTAATCGAGCGCCCGCGTGATCAGCAGATAGGTGTTCGCATCGAAGTACGTCGAGAACTTCTCGCCCTGATAACGCAGGTAGGACTCGATCTCGAACTCGACGTCGAAGCCGAAGTCGTAGACCTCGCCCTCGCTGCGGCCCCGGCGCATGCGCCCGAAGCGCTCGGCCATCACATCATCGGACAGATAGGTGATGTGCCCGATCATCCGGGCCACCTGCAGCCCGCGGCGCGGCACCACGCCGTGGTCGTAGAAGCGTCCGCCATGAAACTCGGGATCGGTGATGATGGCCCGCCGTGCCACCTCGTTGAACGCGATGTTCTGGGCCGACAGCTTGGGCGTGGAGGCCACCGCGATGCAATGCGCGACGCGGGTCGGGTACAGCGTGGACCAGGCCAGCGCCTGCATGCCGCCGAGGCTGCCGCCCATCACCGCGGCAAAGCGCTCGATGCCGAGCACATCGGCCAGTCGCGCCTGCGCATGCACCCAGTCCTCGACCGTGATCACCGGAAAGTCGGGACCGTAGCGCACGCCGGTGGCGGGATTGATCGACATCGGACCGGTCGAGCCGAAGCAGCTCCCCAGGTTGTTCACGCCAATGACAAAGAACCGACGGGTGTCCAGCGGCTTTCCCGGCCCGACCATGTTGTCCCACCAGCCCTCGTTGCCCGGGTCATTGGCGTGGACACCGGCCACATGATGCGAGGCGTTCAGCGCGTGGCAGACCAGCACGGCGTTGGTGCGGCTGGCATTGAGTTCGCCATAGGTCTCGTAGACCAGTTCGTAGTCGGCCAGCCTTGCGCCGCTGGCCAGCGGCAGCGGCGACTCGAAGCGATGGCGGCGCGGTTCGACGATGCCCACCGAACCGGGTGCGATCGGGGCGACCACCGGGACCGCAGGCGCCGCGGCGTTGGATGAAGCGATCAGGGAAGACACGGTTGCGGCACACACCAGCAAAAAAGCCCGACCAGCTTTATCTCGGCTGCGTCGGGCTTGTCGGGAGGTGAGCTCCCCGCCGCTTTAGCCGAATTTTTTACGCGCCCGCAAGCTGATCGTCAAATCGGCGCAATCCCGGATGGTAGGGACCGTGTCAGGCAGCGTCAAGTCGGCCCGCCGCACGGTGTCAGTAGCAAATGAGTTGTCCGGTTCTTAGCAAGTAGTCTGTCCGGTTTGTG
>DAONCJ010000281.1:0-5374 GCA_035401985.1 Burkholderiaceae bacterium
TCGCACCCATCGTGGGCAGCACGGAACGGTTTTGATGCGCTCGAAGCTGTGGCATCCGTCGGCGCACCAGGACCGTTCCGTGCTGCCCACGATGGGTGCGATGATCGGCAGCCAGATCGGCCTGCAGACCGAGCCCGAATCGCAGGAGTCGATGCTGGCGCGCTATGTGAACGAACTGTGAGACGAACGATGCCGCGCGGCCAACCCGCGTTGAGCGAGACCTGTTCCGGCCATTCGGTCGAAGGCCCTCGCGCATGACCCAGCTGCAATTCGACGGACCGGTCGCGCCGGGCTGCCCGGTGTCCTCGATCGGCGCCGACTACCAGCCCTTCGAGCACGACACGCTGTACGCATTCATGCAGCGCGCCCGGCGCGAACAGCCGGTGTTCTATTGCGCCGAGATCGGCTACTGGGTCGTTACCCGGCATGCCGACGTGCTGGCGATCTTTCGCGACCCCGACCGCTTCTCGGCCGCCATCGCGCTGACGCCGGTCAAGCCGCTGTCCGCGGCCGTGCTCGGGTTTCTGCGCGACAACGGCTATGGCGCCGAGGCGACCCAGGTCAGCTGCGACCGGCCCAAGCACACGCGCATCCGCGACTTCGCGATGCAGGTCCTGAACGCGCGCGAGTACGCCGCGCTCGAACCGGCCATCCGCCGGATCGTGGCGCGCTCCTGCGACGCGCTGGCCGGGCGGGAGAAGGTGGACCTGATCGCCGATTTCGCCTACGAACTGCCGGCGCTGGTGATCTTCCTGCTGCTCGGCATACCGGACGAGGACGCGCCGCGCATCAAGCAATGGGCCGACAACCGGCTGCTGTTCACCTTCGGCGAGCTCGACGAAGCGGGCCAGATGAACGCCGCCGCGCAGATGCTCGATTACTGGAAGTACTGTGTCGCACTGGTCGAGGCGCGCAAGCAGGCTCCGGGCAATGACTATGCGAGCCGGCTGCTGGCGATGCGCAATGGCGACGACGCCCGCCTGACTCTGAACGAGATCGCCAGCCTGGTCTTCGGCCTGCTGCTGGCCGGCCACGAGACCACCACCAACATGACCGGCAATGCCGTGCGCGCGCTGCTCGCCCATCGCACGGAATGGGAAAAGATCTGCCGCGATCCGTCCCTGATTCCGGGCGCGGTGGAGGAGTGCCTGCGCTACGAGTCGTCGGTGGTCTGCTGGCGCCGGCGCACGCTGGTCGATGTGGTGATCGGTCAGACGAGCATCCCGGCCGGCTCGAACGTGCTGCTGGCGACCGGCTCGGCCAACCGCGACGAAGCGCGCTTCCCCGACGGCGAGCGCTTCGACATCACTCGGCCCAATGCGCGCGAGCACGTCTCCTTTGGCAACGGCATCCACTTCTGCCTCGGTGCGGCGCTGGCTCGGCTCGAACTGCGCGTGATCCTCGAAGAGCTCGCCCGGCGCTGGCCCGGCATGCGCCTGGTCGACGAGCCGCTCGAGATCGTGCGCACGCTGGCATTCCGCGGTCCGCTTCGGCTGCCTGTCGAACTGGATCCGGCGCAGGCCCTGGCCGGACAGGCGACGCGATGAGCCGCGCCGCCCGCGCGGGCCTCGTGGTGGCGGGCCTGCTGTCGCTGGTCCTGGCCGCGGGCTTCTTTTTCCAGATGCCCTGGGCCGTCGAACTGTGGCCATGGCCGAGCAGCCGGCTGTCGCACATCTTCATCGCCTCCATCCTTGCCGCATCAGGCGTGCCGGTGCTGTGGATCGCGTGGTCGGGCGAGCGGGCCGCGATGGCCGCCGGCGCGCTGAACCTCAGCATCACCTACTTCGGAATGGCCGGCTTCTCGCTGCACACGTATTCGCTCGATGTCTCGCGCCGTCCGATCCTTCATTACGCGCTCGCCTGCCTGCTGCTGGCCGGCGTGTGTGCGGCGCTGTTCCTGTGGTCGCGGCGAATGCCTTTCAAGGACTCGCGGCGTCTGCCGGCGGGCGTGAAGGTGTCCTTTGCGGTGTTCACGACCATTCTCGTGGTCGCCGGCGCCGCCCTCGTGATGGAGCGGCCCGGCATCTTTCCGTGGCGTCTGGGCCCCGAGCAGTCGGTGCTCTACGGCTGGATCTTCCTTGGCGCGGCCACCTACTTCCTGTCCTCGCTGGCGCGACCGCTATGGGCCAACGCGCGCGGGCAGCTGCTCGGGTTCCTGGCCTACGACCTGGTGCTGATCGAACCTTTCCTGCGCCACTTCGAGACCGTCGATCCGGCGCTGTGGGTCAACCTCGTCGTCTACACCGCCGTGCTGGCCTACAGTGGGCTGGTCGCGGTGTATTACCTGTTCATCCACCCCGAGACCCGGTTCGGGCAGCCGGCCTGAGGCGCCTGCCCGATGGCGCCGCGCTCGGCGACGGGCCGGTTCCGAAGGGCGCATGTCCGCTGGGCGTCCGCTTGCCGAACCTGACAAAATCGGCCCCATCCGGTGCCCTGTTGCGCGCCGACAATTTACGCACTGGAGAATCCCATGAGCCGCATGCGCTTTGGCGCCTTCCTCGCCCCCCATCACCCGATCGGCGAGCATCCGACCCTGCAATTCCGCAGCGACATCGCGCTGGCCGCTCACCTCGACCGCCTCGGCTTCGACGAATTCTGGTGCGGCGAGCACCACTCCACCGGCTGGGAAGTCATCGCCTCGCCCGAGATGTTCCTGGCTGCGGCGGGCGAGCACACCAAGCGCATCATGCTCGGCACCGGTGTCGTGTCGCTGCCGTATCACCATCCGTTCAATGTCGCGCAGCGCATGGTGCAGCTCGACCACATGACGGGCGGCCGCGCCATCTTCGGCTCGGGTCCCGGCGCGCTGCCCTCGGACGCCTACCACCTGGGCATCAATCCGCTGACCCAGCGCGACCGCCAGGACGAGGCGCTCGGGGTCATCAAGAAGCTGCTGGAAGGTCAGGAGCGGGTCACCCACGAATGCGAGTGGTTCACGCTGAAGGACGCCAAGCTGCAGCTGCTGCCGCTGCAGGAAAAGCTGCCGATGGTGGTCGCCTCGACCATCAGTCCCTCGGGCATGACGCTCGCCGGCAAGTACGGCACCGGCGTGATCTCCATCGGGTCCACTTCCACCGAGGGCCTGGCGTCGCTTGCCACCCAGTGGGCCTTTGCCGAAGAGTCCGCGCGCAAGCACGGCAACACCGTGGACCGCAAGGACTGGCGCGTGCTGCTGTCCTGGCACATCGCGGAAACGCGCGAGCAGGCCCGCAAGGAGGCAGGCGCCGGCCTCATGCGCTGGAACAACGAATACGTGCACGGCACGCTGATGCGTCCGGGCTCCAAGTTCTTCAAGTCGCCCGACGAGGCGGTCGATGAAACCGCCTTCGTGCCCGGCGCTGCATCGGTCATCGGCACGCCCGACGACCTGATCGAGGCGGTGCGCAAGCTGATCCCCCTGACCGGCGGCTTCGGCACCCTGATCGGCTTCGTGCACGACTGGGCCAATCGCGAGAACACCCTGCGCAGCTGGGACCTGGTCGCCCGCTATGTGATCCCCGAACTCAACGGCATGCTCGACCAGTATCGCGAGTCGCGCGAGTACGTGATCAACCACCGCGAAAGCTTCGAGCTGGCCGGCAAGGCGGTGCTCAACAAGATCATGTCGCACGAGGGCGCGACCGCTGCGCTGGCCGTCACCAAGAACAGCCGGCTCGCCATGCCGGGTCATCACGCGCCGAACCTCGACAGCAAGGACTGAGCTTGCACCGGTGCCCGCCGCGTCGTGCGGGCGTCCTCTGCCTGAAGGCTGAACCATGAGCGAACTGAACCACATCCTGCTCGATTCACCTCTGCCCGGGGTGCGCCGCATCACGCTGAACCGGCCCGAGAAGCGCAATGCGCTGAACAACCGGTTGCGCAGCGAGATCTTCGCCACCCTCGAGGCCCATGATCGCGATCCCGACGTGCGGGTGACCATCGTGCGGGGCGCCGGGCCGGCGTTCTGCTCGGGCTACGACCTGTCCGCGGACAACCGGATCGATCAGCCGTATCACACGGCCGGCGGCCTGGGACAGTGGTCCCGCCACGTGGTCGAGGGATGGTTTCACATCTGGGATCTCGCCAAGCCCGTGATCGCTCAGGTGCATGGCTTCTGCCTGGCGGGCGGCACCGAACTGGCCACCGCCTGTGACCTGGTCTATGTCGCCGAAGATGCCCAGATCGGGTATCCGCCGGTGCGCCTGATGAGCCCGCCCGACATGCAGTTCCATCCGTGGACCATGGGCCTGCGCCAGGCGATGGAATCGATGCTCACCGGCGACGCGCTGTCGGGTCGCGAGGCCGCCGACAAGGGCTGGGCCAACCGGGCATGGCCGGCCGATCAGCTTGAAACCGAGGTGCTGGCGGTTGCCGAGCGGGTCGCCAAGCTGCCCACCGAACTCGCGGCGATCAACAAGCGCAGCGTGCACCGCGCCATGGAGATCATGGGACTGCGCGCCGCGATCCGCGCCGGCACCGACCTGCAGGCGCTGGCCTTCCAGACCGAGCCGAGCAAGGCTTACATGACGCGCTTCAAGCGCGACGGCGCCAGCGTAAGCAGCCTGCTCAGCGAGCGCGATGCGGCGTTTCGCGATTACCGCGAGCGCGGCCAGGGCGAACCGGAGTAAAGCCTCGGACACGCTGATCCGGCCGGCCGGCGAGGCCGACGCCGGCGCCATTGCCGAGGTCCATGTCGCCAGCTGGCGCGCCGCTTATCAGGGCCTGATGAGCGACGAGTTCCTGGCGGGCCTGTCAGTGGAACGGCGGGCCGTGATGTGGCGCGAGTCCATCGCGCGCGGCAACCCGCAGATCTTCGTAGCCGAGCGCACTTGCGGGCAGGCCCCGCCCCGTCTGCAGGGCTGGATCGCCTTCGAGCGCAGCCGCGACGCCGGCGTCCCGGCGGGCACCGGCGAGGTATGGGCCTTCTATGTTCACCCGGATGTGTGGTCGACCGGTGCAGGTCGCGGGCTGTGGGCCGGGGCCCTGGACAGCCTTCGCTCGCGGGGCTTTCATACCGTGCATGTGTGGGTGCTCAGCGCCAACGATCGCGCGCGGCGGTTCTACTGGCGGCAGGGACTCGCGTCCGAGCCGGGACAGATCAAGTCGGTCGTGATGGGCGGCAGCCAGTTGGAGGAGATCCGCTACACCGGGGCGCTGGGCTGGACGGCTGCACCGGGCGGCTGAGTTTTCGCACGAGCGTGCGGACGTGCGCCGCGCCGACGGGGTTGCCGATTCAGCGCTCGGGCCGCGTCCACAACCAGGCCGCCACGACCGCCATCATCCCCGGCACGCCCAGCTTGAGCCACAAGGGAGCGCCCGAGGCGGCGATCACTCCGGTGCTCAGGAGCATCATCGCACTGGCCATCCACTTGGCCCGTCGCGGCACCGCCCGGTG
>DAONCJ010000282.1:0-5372 GCA_035401985.1 Burkholderiaceae bacterium
TTCCCAGTAGATACGTGCCGACGAGGTGGCGCTGTTGGTCGCCCAGTACAGCATCACGTTGTCGAGCAGTTCGTCGCGGTTGAGCACGTTCTCGGGGTGGCCGTCGCAGTCGGTCCAGGCCCAGAACTTCTCGAGGATCCACGCCGCCTGACCGGCGGGAGAGTCGGCCAGTCCATAGCCCAAGGTCTGCGGGCGCGTGGCCTGCTGCTTCGAGTAGCCGGAGTCCCAGTCGGCGTAGTACTTGGCGCCGGCCAGTGCCTTCTGCTCTTCGGGTGTCGGCTCGCCATTCACCTTCGGGCGGGTGCCCATCGCCAGGGTGACATGGATGCCCTGGCAGTGCGCGGTGTCCAGCGACCCGATGGCCCGGGTGACGGCCGAGCCCCAGTCGCCGCCCTGGGCGAAATATTTCGTATATCCGAGCCTGGCCATCAGCGCGGCCCAGACCTTCGCAATGTGCGGGACTCCCCAGCCGGTAGCGGTCGGCTTGCCCGAGAAGGCGAAGCCGGGCAGCGAGGGGCAGATCACGTGGAAGGCGTCGTCGGCGCTGCCACCATGGGCCGTCGGATCGACCAGCGGCTCGATCACCTTGTGGAACTCGACGATCGAGCCCGGCCAGCCGTGCGTGATCAGCAGCGGGCGCGCCTGCGGATGCGGCGAGCGCTGGTGGATGAAGTGCACGTCGAGCCCGTCCAGCGTGGTGATGAACTGGTCGAACCGGTTCAGGCGCGCTTCGCGCGCGCGCCAGTCGTAGCTGTCGGCCCAGTAGCGGCACATGTCCTGGACCCACGCGAGCGGCGCGCCCTGCGACCAGTCGTCGACGAGTTCGGCGTCGGGCCAGCGGGTGGCGTGCAGGCGTTGGCGCAGGTCGGTGAGCACCGCATCGGGGATGTCGATGCGGAAAGGTCGGATGGAGTCGGACATCGTGCCTCGGAAAGGGGAGGGGAGCGTTCGGCCAGCATACGCTGTGCCCGAGATCGTCCGCCAGAGGGTGCGAGACGCCGGGTCTGAATTTCAATACGCCACGCAGGCCTGCACAGCCACCCCGCTGCATGATGAAGGCATCGCGCCATGTGCGGCGCCCCACTGTGATGATCGGACAGCCGTGCTCCACGACGACATTGATGCCGCCTTCGAATACGCATTCCCACTGTTCGAATTCGCGCGCACCCGATTCAATGCGGTTCAGGCCCCTGCCAATCCCCGGCGCTACGCGGTCAACACCGTGCACCACGATCGGGTCCTGAGCGACCATCGGGCACGCTGGATCACGACCCCCAACAACGACACGCTCTATTCCGTCGCCTGGCTCGATCTGTCGGGCGGACCGGTCGAGGTGTCAGTGGCGGCCGTGCCGCCAGGACGTTACTGGTCGGTCGCGTTCATGGATGCGTTCACCAACAATTTCGCCATGCTGGGCCAGCGGCTGGATGGGGCGGGCCCGGTCACGGTGAACGTCGCCGGCCCAGAACAGGGCAGCGGCTCAGGCCCCGAGCGCCTGATCCGTGCGCCGGGCAATGACGTCTGGCTGCTGGCGCGCTGGATCGTCGACGGTCCCGCCGATCTGCACAATGCCCACGCCATGCAGGCGGGTCTCCAGGTCCGCGCCCCCACTGCGGCGGTGGACTGGCCAGCCCGTGTGGCGCCCTACGCCTCGAGCGACCCAGCGAATTTTCTGGCCGTGGTGAATGAAATGCTGGGGCGAAATCCCGTTCCCCCTGATGAAGCGGACTGGCTCGCCCGCGCTTCGGCGGTGGGCTTGAGGGCGGGGGGATCGGACGTGTGGCCGACACTTGCGCCCGCGCTTAAAGAGGCATGGCAGGCGCGCATCGGACCTGCCCACGCGGCGCTGCCCAAAGGAGCAACCAGGGCGCGCCGCACGGTCCAGGGGTGGAACCTGAATGCCGTGAGACTGGGCAACTATGGTGACGACTACGCCTTGCGTGCCAGTGTGGCCCTGGGCGGGCTCGGGGCGCTCGAGCAGAGCGAAGCGGTTTATGCCGGACGCCAGACCGACGAATCCGGCCAGCCCCTGGTCGGGCGCCACGCGTACCGGATGCGGATTCCTGCTGAAGGAATCGCCGCCGATTCATTCTGGTCAATCTCGATGTACCAGCAGGAGGCCGACGGCCGCCTCTTCTTCACCGAGAATGCGATCGGCCGCTACTCGATCGGCGATCGGACCGAGGGACTGGTCCGCAACGCGGATGGAAGCATCGACATAACGATCGCTCATCAGCCCCCGACCGATGTCATGGCGCGCGCGAACTGGCTGCCGGCGCCTGTCGGCCCGTTTCGGCTGGTGCTGCGGGCGTATCTGCCCCGACGGGAGCTTCAGGAAGGCCGGGCATCGATGCCCACGGTCCTGCGCGAGTCCGCGGGATGATCGCCGCGGCACCTGTACGCAGGGAGCAATTGCCGCCGCACAGGCGCTGACCCCGAAATGCGATGGAGCAAGCCCGCCCTGTGGTGCTCAGACGATGGAGTCCGGCGCCGAGGCAGCAGAGGTCGCAGGGGCAGGGACAGGGGTGGGAGCAGGAGCAGGAGCAGCAGCAGCCGCCGAGGGAGCCGGCTCATGATCCGCCGCGGGCGACTGGGACGCTGCCACGGTCGCCACCGGCAGAGCGGGCAGCCACGCCGAGATCGTTGTGCCGTTGCCGGGACGGGATTCGACGCGAAGCACCCCGCCGACCGCCTCGACCCGATAACGCATGCCGACCAGGCCGTGCGTGCTGCGCTCGATCCGCTTGGTGTCGAACCCCTTGCCGTTGTCGCGCACCGACACCCAGACCCGTTCACCTTCGGTGTGCAGGCTCACGATCACGGAAGTGGCCGCGGCATACTTGGCGATGTTGGTCAGGGCTTCCTGAACCAGGCGGTACACGGTGATCTTGGCCTCGTCGGACAACTCCACCGGACTGAGATCGATGTCGACCGACAGGCCGCTGCGCTCGGCAAATTCCCGCGCCTGGATTTCCAGCGCCGCCTGCAATCCCAGGTTGCTCAGCGAGGAAGGCCGCAGGTCCTCGATGATCCGGCGCTTCAGGGCGATGCCCTGGTTGATCGTGGTGTCCAGATGGCGCAGACGCTCGGCCACCTCGGGAGTCAGCGAGCCGATGCTGCGTTTCAGCCGCGCCGAATCGAACTTGGCGGCGGTCAGCAGCGCGCCGAGTTCGTCGTGAAGTTCACGCGCCAGATGGCTGCGCTCCTGTTCCTGTGCGGTTTGCAGGTGTCGTGCCAGTTCGGTCAGTTCTGCCGTCCGGGTGCCCACTTCGGACTCGAGCAGATCGCGCTCGGCCTGAAGCGCTCGTGCCGCTTCGCGCTGCTGCGCATCGAGCACGGAGATCTGCCGGACGAAGAACAGGAACGCGGCCAGTCCGACCAGCGTGAGCACGTCGACGGCGATGCGGCTCAAGCTCAGGGTGTCGAAGACGGCCTGACGGTTCTGGGCGACGCGCGCGGACTCGAGACTCAACAGCTTTTCGGACGACTCGCGGATCGCCTCCATCTGCACCCGACCGTCATCGGTTTCGAGGCGGGCGACCCAGCGATCGATTCGGCCCATTTCGTGGTCCTGGATGGTCGCGGCAAGTTCCGCCTGCTTGACCCGTGCACGAATCACTATCTCGTCGATGAGCGGGCCGGCCTGCGGATCCGAACGGTAGTAAGCACGCAGCCAGCCCATCGATTCGACGATGACCGCCTGCGCATCCTCATAGGGCTTGAGGTACTCCTTGCGTCCGGTCAGCAGGTAGCCGCGCTGGCCATTCTCGGCGTCGACCAGCACGCGCCAGAGGGTCTGAATGTGAGCGCGGGCGATGGCGCGTTCGCCAAGACCCTGAAGTGACTGCGTCGATTCGATGTGCGCCGATTCGGTCACCCAGACCACCAGCAGCGCGGCGATCGCAGTGAGCGGCAGCGTAAATACGCTGCGACCGATCCGCGACGACAGGCGCCTAAGCACGGTCAATACTCCGCGGGTGCGCAGCAAAGGGCGCACTGACCGTCATCGATCAGGCGGGCGACGCAGGCTGCGGAACGGCATCCGGCTCAGCGAGACGCGCGCAATAATCGATCAGGTCGTCAAGTTCGCTCGATTTGTCGAACACGCGGTCAGCGCCCAGCGCCTCGCAGCGCTCGCGCACATCGCGCGTTGCATAGTTCGTGAAGACGACTTTTTTTCCGCCCTTCGCCCGTGCCGCCGAGGCCAGCACGCCCAGACCCGAGCCCGATTTCAGGAACACGTCCACGATTGCGAGGTCCCAGGAATTGCCCGGTTCCAGAAGCCACCGCACGGCGCTCGATTCGTCGGCCGCAGAACCCACCACCACCACTGGCGCCAGTTCTTCGAGCGCCGCGCGCAGGCTCTCGAGAATGAGGGCACTGTCTTCGACGATGAAGAGCTTCAGGGGCAATGCGACGGACATGTCGGGCGCGGCTGCGGAACGTTGAGGGGAAGCCCGCCCGGAATTTGCCTGAAGTTGCACGGCATTTCTAGCGGGTTATCAGATCTGTTGCTGTCTCGATCCCTTGATCGAGCAGCGCCCCGGCGTCGCGCACCGCTACCGCGAGCCAGCCGCCGTCGAGCAGCCCGAGCTGCGGGCATGCGAACTGCCCTGACGAAACACCGCATTCAGATGAAGTGCCCTCGGCGGCGAGAGCCGCCACGACGGTGGCCAAAACTGCTATGAGCGACCAAAGCAGGAGAGCACCCTGCGAGGTTCGGTGTCCTTCCCGCTGCATCACGGGAGGAAGGGCTAAAGGCATGACGGGCTCCCGCTGTGAGATGAGGTTATTGAATCAGGCCGTTTTTGAGCGCGTAGTACGTGAGGTCACTGTTCGATTGAAGCTTCAGCTTTTCCATCACGCGGGTCCGATAGGTGCTCACCGTCTTGATGCTTAGAAACATGCTTTCGGCTATGTTGCCGACCGTCTCACCCTTGGCGAGCCGCAAAAATACCTGCAGCTCGCGCTCCGAAAGCGATTCGTGCAAGGGCCGGTCGCCCGCGCCGGCTGCGTTGTCAGCCAGGATCTCTGCGACCGCGCTGGAGATGTACCGTCTTCCCCTCGCAACCACCCGGATCGCCTGAATGATCTCTTCCGGTTCGCACTCCTTGTTCAGGTACCCGCTGGCGCCCTGCCGAAGCAGGGCGGCCGCGTAATGGGTTTCCGGAAAACCACTGAGAATCAGAACCGGCAGTTCGGGGAAGCGCGCCTTGATCGAGCCCAGCGCGTCGACACCGCCCTCGTCCGGCATTGAGAGGTCCAACAGCAGCACGTCGATTTCGCCCGCCCTGGCCAGCGCCATCGCCTCGCGGCCGTTGCGCGCTTCGCCGGTCACCTGGAAGTCGCTCTGTTCCGACAGGAATTGACGA
>DAONCJ010000283.1:0-5366 GCA_035401985.1 Burkholderiaceae bacterium
CACGACCTCCGAGCCCTCCTGACCGGCGACACGAACGGTGGCATTGACCCTCGCCACCAGCGTGCGCTGCGTGGACAGCTCGCCGCGCGCGATCCAGGCGGCATCGCCCGAGACATCGCGCACCTTGACCCACTGATTGACGACGGTGAGCACCTCGAGCGGCATCTGGCGGGGGGCGACCCACACCTTGCGTGCCTGCACCGAGGGGGCGTCGTACAGCACCGCCGCCGGAACGGAGACCGAGCGGAAGTCGGTTGCACCCGCGACCGTCGCGGCGGCCAGGAGCGCAGCCGCCGTCAGAAAACGCGTGATACGCCGCAGGCCCGCGACGCGCCCTGCGGCGCGCGGTGCGGACTTGCCGTTGCGACTATGGCCAGCCATGGCGGCAACCCCGGTGCGTGCTACTGCGCGGAACCGGGCACGTAGATGCTCGACTTGGCCGGTTGCGCCTGTTCCTGCTCCTGAGCCAGCCGCTGCTGGTACAGCGCCTCGAAGTTGATCTCGGACAGGTGAATCGGCGGAAAGCCGGCCCGCTGGACCACATCGGCGATGTTGGCACGCAGATACGGGTAGATGATGTTCGGGCAGACCACGTTGAGGATCAGCGGCAGCTGCTCGGCCGGCACATTGCGCACCTCGAAAATGCCTGCCTGCTTGGCCTCGACGAGGAAGGCCACCTTCTCGCCTGCCTTGGTCGTGACGGTGACCGTGACGTTGGACTCGTACACGCCTTCGAACAGCGTGAGCGAGGCCACGTCGAGCTGGATCTCGACCGAGGGAGCCTGGGTCTCGAGGAAAATGTGCGGCGCGTTGGGGATCTCGAGCGACAGGTCCTTGAGATAGACGCGCTGAATTCCGAAGATCGGATCGTTGCTCTGCTGGGCTGACATGGTGTTTCCTTAAAAGAGAGGGGGCCTGCGGCTCTGGCGGCCGGGCCCCGCGGGGCTCAGCGGCCCAGCAGCGGCACCAGCCCGCCGGCCCGGTCCAGCGCGGCGAGGTCATCGAAGCCACCGACATGGGTGTCGCCGATGTAGATCTGGGGCACGGTGCGCCGCCCTGTCTTGGCGATCATCTCGTCGCGCAGACCGGCATCGAGATCGATGCGGATCTTCTCGATGGTGTCGACACCGCGCTGCTTGAGCAATTGTTCGGCGCGTATGCAATACGGGCATACGGCGGTGCTGTACATGGTGATTTTCTGGGTCATGGGGATCCTCCGTGCCAGTTGCGGCTGCTTACTTGACCACCGGCAGACCGGCCTGCCTCCAGGCCTGCAGCCCGCCGGCCAGATTGAAGACCTGATCGCGACCGGCCTTGCGCAGTGTGCCGGCCGCCGAGGTCGAGCGGTTGCCCGTCGCACAGCAGACGATGACTGGCTTGCCGGCAGGCAATTCGCCTGCCCGACCGGCCAGTTCGCCCAAGGGGATGTGGCGGGCGTTGGGCAGATGCCCGGTGGCGAACTCGGCAGCCTCGCGGATGTCGAGCACCACCGCATGCGAGTCGTTGAT
Organism: Burkholderiaceae bacterium; assembly: GCA_035401985.1. Classification (GTDB taxonomy): domain Bacteria; phylum Pseudomonadota; class Gammaproteobacteria; order Burkholderiales; family Burkholderiaceae_E; genus Quisquiliibacterium. Next base: position 1,509 of record DAONCJ010000283.1, read on the forward strand.
CAGTCGGGTGGCGGCCAGCGTATCGAGCGACGGACCGCTGGTTCGGCGCTGGATGGTCGGCCACAGCAGCATGGCCCCCGATGCGAAGGCGATGACGATCAGAACGATGTTTTCGGTGATGAAGTTCACGTGTGAGAGTGCCTATGCCGCCGGCGGCTTCCGTCGCGAGCAGGACGGCATTGCCAGGATTACCCGGCGAGCGGTAAAAACGCGTGAGTATAAGGCAAGCTACTCTCCTCCACTCCAACTCCCCCATCCCCGAACATGCCCCACAAACTCGTGCTGCTGCGACACGGCGAAAGCCAATGGAACCTCGAAAACCGCTTCACCGGGTGGACCGATGTCGATCTGACCGACAACGGCCGCCAGGAAGCAAAACGGGCAGGCGCCCTGCTGAAGGCCGAAGGCTATGACTTCGACATCGCCTACACCTCGGTGCTGCGGCGCGCGATCCGCACGCTGTGGGGTGTGCTCGACGAGATGGATCGCATGTGGCTGCCGATCACGCACTCATGGCGGCTGAACGAGCGCCACTACGGCGCGCTGCAGGGCCTGAACAAGGCCGAGACCGCCGCCCAGTACGGCGAGGCGCAGGTGCTGATCTGGCGCCGCGCCTACGGGATCGCGCCCGAACCGCTGCCGGCCGGCGACCCGCGCGGATCCGAGGGCGACCCGCGCTATGTCGGCATCGACACGGCCCTGATCCCCCGGACCGAATGCCTGAAAGACACGGTGGCGCGCGTGGTTCCCTACTGGACCGAGACGATCGCGCCCGCGATCCGCGCCGGCAGGCGGGTGCTGGTGGCAGCCCACGGCAATTCGCTGCGGGCGCTGGTCAAGTATCTCGAAGACGTGTCCGACGACGACATCGTGGCGATGAACATCCCGACCGCACGCCCGCTCGTCTATGAACTCGACGACGACCTCAAGCCGCTGCGCCGGTATTACCTGGGCGACCAGGCGGAGATCGAGGCCGCCATGGCGGCCGTGGCGGCACAAGGCAAGTCGAAGGGCTGAAGGGCGCTCAGCAGCGACCTGCGGCGAGCCGTGCAGCCATCAGCGCCTGCACCGTCTGGATCGCCTTCAGGGGCCGGATCATCACCTTGAAATCGGTGATCCGGCCCTCGTCGTTCCACCGGATGAGATCGACACCGTTGACCATCACGCCGTCGATCTCGGTCTCGAACTCGAGCGCCGCATCCCGCTCCCCGACCACTTCGCGCACGTACCGGAAGCCACCGCCCATCAACACCTGCAGGGCGGCGCCCAGGTAGGCGCTGGTCAGCGCCTTGCCGCGCTGCGGGGTGTGGACCACCGGAGAATGAAAGACGGCATCGTCGGCCAGCAGCGCGTCCAGGCCCGAGGGGTCGGCACTGTCGACGATGCGGTGCCAGGCTGCCATGACGGGATGGGACATGCGATGCTTTCAAGGTGGCGGGTTGATCGTTCTGCGGGCGAGTCCGGCCCTTCGGGACCCGGTGGCGCTGCCCGGGCGACTCACAGGCGGCCCACCGCTGACAGGAGGTGCCCTCGCCAAGCCTGACGCCGGTCCCCGAGCGGGGTTTATACTGGATAATTGATCTCCATATACACGGTTGCAATGACAACCGCGCTGGTGCGACTCATCGCACGGCAATGTTGCCCAACCCGGTGCTACAAGGCAGGCGGACCCCATGCAAGGCAAAGTGAAGCAATTCGGACTGCTCTCGGTCGGCGCAGTCGCCGGCGTGCTGATCAGTATCGGCATCTCGGCGGTCGCCCAGCGCGAGGCGCGTCCGCCGCTGCCGCTCGAGGAGCTGCGCCAGTTTTCCGACGTGTTCGGGGCCATCAAGGCGAACTACGTCGAAACGGTCGAAGACAAGAAGCTGATCACCGAGGCGATCAGCGGCATGCTTTCGGGGCTCGATCCGCACTCGCAGTACCTCGACGCCGAGGCCTTCAAGGAACTGCAGGTCGGCACGCAGGGCGAATTCGGCGGCCTGGGCATCGAGGTGGGCACCGAGGACGGTTTCATCAAGGTCGTCTCGCCTATCGAAGACACCCCGGCGTCCAAGGCCGGAATCAAGGCCGGCGACCTGATCGTCAAGATCGATGAAAAGCCGACCAAGGGGCTGCCGCTGAACGACGCGGTCAAGCTGATGCGGGGCAAGCCGAAGACGCCCATCACCCTGACGCTGGCGCGCAAGGGCGAGACCCGCCCGATCGTCGTGCAGCTGATCCGCGACGTCATCAAGGTGCAGTCGGTCAAGTCGAAGGTGCTCGAGCCGGGTTACGGCTATGTGCGCCTCACCCAGTTCCAGGAGCACACGGTCGAGAACATGGTCCGGGCCATCGACGCCATGTACAAGCAGCAGGGCGCGCTCAAGGGCCTGGTGCTCGACCTGCGCAACGATCCGGGCGGCCTGCTGCACGGGGCCATCGGCGTGTCGGCCGCCTTCCTGCCGCCGCGCACGCTGATCACCAGCACCGACGGACGCACCGATGACGCCAAGCGCAAGTATCTGGCCTCGCCCGACGACTACCTGCGCGGCAGCCGCGACGACATCGTCGCCAAGCTGCCCGCGGCGGTGAAGTCCGTTCCGCTGGTGGTGCTGGTCAATGGCGGATCGGCCTCGGCATCGGAAATCGTCGCCGGCGCGCTGCAGGATCACAAGCGGGCGGTCGTGCTGGGCACGCAGACCTTCGGCAAGGGCTCGGTCCAGTCGATCCTGCCGCTGACCAACAGCACGGCGATCAAGCTGACCACGGCGCGCTACTACACGCCCAACGGCCGTTCGATCCAGGCCAAGGGCATCGCGCCCGACTTCCTGGTCGAGGAAACCGCTGAGGGCGAACTCAGCCAGTTCCGGCTGCGCGAGGCCGACCTCACACGACACCTGTCCAACGACAAGGAGTCCGAGGCCAAGCCGATCGTGCCCAAGCCCACCGACCCGGCGGCCGATGCCAAGCTGAAGGATCGCAAGCCGATCGAGTTCGGTTCGGCCGACGATTACCAGCTGGCCCAGGCGATGAACCACCTGAAGGGCAAGCCGGTCGTCATCGCCAAGCCCAAAGACGACATGCCGCGCGCCGACGCGGCCGAGAAGGCCAAGTAAGCGTCCCATCCGGCCGGCCCGGGCGCATGGCGCCCTGGGCCCTGGGCCCGCCCCCGGGCCAGGGCCTCCAGACCTGCGAGCCCCCGGGGCCCCACTCACGGTGAACGACGAGCAACTGCTTCGCTACAGCCGCCACATCCTGCTCGACGAGATCGGGATCGAGGCGCAGGAGCGGCTGCTCGGCGCGACCGCGCTGATCGTGGGCGCCGGCGGCCTCGGCTCGCCGGCGGCGCTGTACCTGGCCAGCGCCGAAATCGGGCGCATCCTGCTGGTGGACGACGATGCGGTGGACCTGACCAACCTGCAGCGGCAGATCCTGCATCGGCAGGCGTCGATCGGCCAGCTCAAGGCGATGTCCGGGCGTGAGGCACTGCGGTCACTCAACCCGCAGATCGAGGTGCTGCCAATCACCGAGCGGCTGGCCGGCGAGGCACTGGATGCCGCGGTCGCGCAAAGCACCGTGGTGCTCGACTGCTGCGACAACTTCCAGACCCGCCAGGCAGTAAACGCCGCCTGCGTGCGCCACCGGGTGCCGCTGGTGTCCGGCGCGGCGATCCGCTTTGACGGGCAGCTGTCGGTGTTCGACACGCGACGCGCCGAGTCGCCCTGTTATGCCTGCCTGTTTCCGCCGCAGGACGCGCCGGAAGAAGTGGCCTGCGCCACGATGGGCGTGTTTGCGCCGCTGACGGGCATCGTCGGCACGATGCAGGCGGCCGAGGCGCTGAAGGTGGCGGGCGGATTTGGCGAGCCGATGGTGGGACGG
>DAONCJ010000284.1:0-5328 GCA_035401985.1 Burkholderiaceae bacterium
CGGGCAACTCCGGCTGGTTTCGCTTGGCCGAGATGTCCTGGTGCAGCCGCTCGACGAAAGCGTCGAGCTCGATTGCCCCAAGATCCACACCGCCGCGCGCACGCACAGCCACCTTGCCTGCCTGCCGTTCTTTCTCGCCTACGACGAGAATGTACGGAACTTTCTGCAGGCTAAACTCTCGAATTTTATAGTTTATTTTCTCATTACGCAAATCGGCGTGCACCCGAAAACCCTGCTTCCTCAGGGCCTGCACGACGCTTTGCGCATAGTCCGCATGGGCCTCGGTGATGCTCATGACCACCGCGTGCAAGGGTGACAGCCACATCGGCATGGCGCCGGCGTGGTTCTCGATCAGGATGCCGATGAACCGCTCGAGCGAACCGACGATGGCGCGATGCAGCATCACGGGATGGCGCCGGCCGTTGTCTTCGGCGACGTATTCGGCGCCCAGCCGCTCGGCCGTGTTGTAGTCGACCTGCATCGTGCCGCACTGCCACTGACGGCCCAGCGCATCCTTCAGCGTGTATTCGATCTTTGGCCCGTAGAAGGCGCCGTCGCCGGGGGAGATCTCGTACTCGCAGCCCGAGCGGCGCAGCGATTCCATCACCGCATGCTCGGCCTTGTCCCAGAACTCGTCGGACCCCACCCGGTTGTCCGGGCGCGTGGCGACCTTGTACAGGATGTCCGTGAAGCCGAAGTCGGCATACACCCTTCGAAGCTGCTCGGTGAACATCGCGCACTCTTCGAGGATCTGATCCTCGGTGCAGAAGATGTGGCCGTCGTCCTGGGTGAAACCCCGGACCCGCAGGATGCCGTGCAAGGCGCCGGAAGGCTCGTTGCGGTGGCACTGTCCGAACTCGCCATAGCGCAGCGGAAGCTCGCGGTACGAGCGCAGATCCGACTTGAAGATCTGCACGTGGCCCGGACAGTTCATGGGCTTGAGCGCATAGATCCGGTTCTCGGACTCGGTCACGAACATGTTCTCGCGGTAGTTCTCCCAGTGACCGGTGCGCTCCCACAGCGAACGGTCGAGGATCTGCGGACCCTTGACCTCCTGGTAGCCGCTGTCCTGGTAGACGCGACGCATGTACTGCTCGACCTGCTGCCAGATGGTCCAGCCCTTCGGATGCCAGAAGATCAGGCCCGGGGCCTCTTCCTGCATGTGAAAGAGGTCGAGTTCGCGGCCCAGCTTGCGATGGTCGCGGCGCTCGGCTTCCTCGAGCATGTGCAGATAGGCATCCTGATCCTTCGGTGTGGACCAGGCGGTGCCGTAGATGCGCTGGAGCATCTCGTTCTTGGCATCGCCACGCCAGTAGGCGCCGGCCACCTTCATCAGCTTGAAGACCTTCAGCTTGCCGGTGGAGGGGACGTGCGGGCCGCGGCACAGGTCGATGAAGCTGCCCTCGCGATACAGCGAAATCGACTGGCCGGCCGGGATCGAGCCGATGATCTCGGCCTTGTAGTGCTCGCCCAGCGACTTGAAGAAGGCGACGGCTTCGTCGCGGTCCCAGACCTCGCGGCTGACCGGCTCGTCGCGCGCGGCCAGTTCTCGCATGCGCGCCTCGATGCGCTCGAGATCCTCGGGGGTGAACGGGCGGGTATATGCGAAGTCGTAGTAGAAGCCGTTGTCGATGACCGGCCCGATCGTGACCTGCGCTTCGGGGAAGAGCTCCTTGACGGCGTAGGCGAGCAGGTGCGCGGTCGAGTGACGGATGACATCCAGGCCGTCGGCATCCTTGTCGGTGACGATGGCCAGACGCGCGTCGCGCTCGATCACAGTGCTGGTGTCGACCAGTTCGCCGTCGAGGCGGCCGGCGAGCGCCGCCTTGGCCAGGCCAGTGCCGATCGAGCGTGCGACGTCAGCGACACTGACCGGCCCGGGGAATGGCCGCACGGAGCCGTCAGGGAGTGTGATGTTGACCATGGATGCGTTCCCAACCCAAAGAGGTTGCCAACCAAGAGACTTGCCAACCGAGGGACAAAAAACAAAAAGCGCGGGCAGGCCGCGCTTTTCGAGTGGTATTCAGACGAATGCCGGCTTAGCGGAAGGACTCCGGACGGAATGTAGTCAGCGGTGTCATAACCATGGTCGGCAAAGGCGTTGAATGTATTGAAGCACTAACAGAGAAGGCACTAACAGAAAACAAATCGGGCACGACCCGAGAGAATTCTGGTAGGCGCGATTGGACTCGAACCAACGACCCCCACCATGTCAAGGTGGTGCTCTAACCAGCTGAGCTACGCGCCTGCAAGCCCAAGATAATAACAGAAATTTCTGGTCTGTCAGCGCCCTGTTGCGCTGCCGGATGAATGGCGTTCCGCCGCCCGCGACAGCAGCAGCACCGGCGCCAGGCCCGCCAGAACCATCAGCAGCGATGGAAGCGCCGCTTCGGCCAGTCGTTCGTCCGCGGCAAAGTGATAGGCCGCCACAGCCAGCGTGTCGAAGTTGAACGGCCGCAGCACCAGCGTGGCGGGCAGCTCCTTCAGGCAGTCGACCACCACCAGCAGCGCCGCCGCGGCCAGACTTGGGCGCAGCAGCGGCCAGTGCACGCGGGCCAGCACCTCGAGAGGCGGCGCGCCCAGGCTGCGCGCGCTCTGGTCCATGGAGGGGCTGATGCGGGCCAGGGCCGATTCGACACCCTGGTAGGCAATCGAAAAGAAGCGCACACCATACGCGTACACCACCGCCGCGATGGTGCCACCGAGCAGCATCATGCCGAGCCAGCGGTCGATCATGCCGACCCAGACCAGCAGCCCCACCCCGATCACCACGCCCGGCAAGGCGTAGCCCGCGCAGGCCAGCGCCACCGCGAGCCGCACCGGACGACCGCCGACGATGCGTGCGGCATAAGCGGTGACGACAGCCACCGGCAGGATCAGCGCCGTGGCAAGGCTGGCCAGCAGCAGCGAATTCAGCACCCAGCCCGTCACCCGGTCGTCACCGGGCAGACCGGCGGAGAACCAGGCCCGCAGCAGCAGGCCGGCAGGCAGAACGAAGCCCGCGAGGACAGGCACGAGCGCCAGCGCCGTCGCCCGCCATGCCCGCGCACCCTCCAGGCGCAGGCGCTCGGCCGGGCGGGCGGCACGCGAATGGAATCGCATCCGGTTGCGCTGGCGCCGCTCGGCATAGGCCAGGCAGCCGACCAGCAGCAGCAGCACGATGGCCAGGCGGGCGGCCGCGACCCGATCGCCCATGCCCTGCCAGGACCGGTAGATGCCGGCCGTGAGGGTGTCGATGCCGAAGTAGCTGACGGTGCCGAAATCGGCCAGCGTCTCCATCAGGACCAGGGCGCTGCCCGCCGCGACCGCGGGCCGGGCCACTGGCCAGATCACCCGCCACCAAGTGGCGCGCGGCGACAGGCCGAGCGATCGGGCGGCGTCCGACAGCGAGGCCGAGCGCTCGGCAAAGGCCGACCGCGCGAGCATGTAGACATAGGGATACAAGGCCAGCCCCAGGCACACGCCCGCGCCCGGCAGCGAACGTATGTCGGGAAACCAGTAGCCGCGCACGGACCAGCCGGTGAATGCCCGCAAGGCGGTTTGCAGCGGGCCGGAGGTGTCGAGGAAGTCGGTGTAGGCATAGGCCAGCACGAAGGCCGGCATCGACAGTGGCAGCACCAGTGCCCAGGAGAGCCATGCGCGTCCCGGAAAATCGTAGGCCGCGACCAGCCATCCGGCGCCCACGCCCAGCAGCAGCACCACGGCCAGCACCACCGCGACCAGCGCTGCCGAGGTGAGCATGGCCCGTGGCAGCACGGTGCTGGCGAGATGCGAGAGGGTGTCCCAGCCGCCATCGGGTGACATCGCCATGCCGACCAGCACGAGGATCGGCGCGGCGGTCATCAGGGCGCCGATGGTGGCCAGGGTTCCCAGTGTCGTGGCGGAAGCGCGCGCCAGTCCGTGTGAACCGGATGCGACGGGGACAGGCGTGGAGTCGATGGCGCTTCGGTAGAATGAAAATGAACAAGAATTATATGCATTCACCGCCCCCTTTCCCTCGCAGTGCGACAGACGCCAGCCCGCCGGCCTTGCGCGTCGAGGATCTGACCGTCGCGTACGACACCCCGTCGGGGTTGCTGCGTGTGGTCGACCGGTTGAGCTTCGAGCTGCCCCAGGGCCGCATCGGCTGCCTGCTGGGCGCCTCGGGCTGCGGCAAGACGACCGCGCTGCGCGCCATTGCCGGATTCGTGCGGCCCGTTTCGGGATCGGTCCGTGTCGAGGACCAGCTGGTGGCCGGAGATGGCCACTGGGTCGAGCCCGAGGATCGCGGCGTGGGCATCGTGTTCCAGGATTACGCGCTGTTTCCGCACCTGAGCGTCACGGACAACGTCGGCTTCGGCCTGCGTTCGCCGGGGCTGGGGCGCGCCCAGCGAACCGCGCGCATCCAGCGCATGCTCGATCTGGTCGGCCTGCGCAGCCTCGCATCGCGGTTCCCGCACGAGTTGTCCGGCGGGCAGCAGCAGCGGGTTGCGCTGGCCCGGGCTCTGGCGCCCTCGCCTCGCCTGCTGTTGCTCGACGAGCCTTTTTCGAACCTCGATCCGGACCTGCGCGAGCGCCTTGCGATGGAGCTGCGCGACATCCTGAACGAGGCTGGCACCACGGCGCTGCTGGTCACCCACGATCAGTACGAGGCGTTTGCCATGGCCGACGTGGTCGGAGTCATGCAGGCCGGCGCCATCGCGCAATGGGACACGCCGTACCGGCTCTATCACCGTCCCGGCACGCGCGAGGTGGCCGACTTCGTCGGGCTGGGTTCGTTTCTGCCTGGGCGGCTGCATCAGCGCGACGGACTGTCGGAGGTGCACTTCGAACTGGGCGTGCTGCCGATCCGGGCACGCACCGACCAGGCGCTGGCCGGCGCCAGCGCCAATGCAGAGGGCAAGGTGTCGATCCTGCTTCGCCCGGACGACGTCATCCATGACGATGCCAGCCCGCTGCAGGCCGAGGTCGTTCGAAAGGCGTTTCGTGGCGCGCAGTTTCTGTACACCCTGCGGCTGCCCAGCGGCGCGCAGCTGCTGGCGCTGGTGCCGAGCCATCATGACCATGCGCTGGGCGAGCGGCTCGGCATCCGGTTCGACGCCGATCACATCGTGACCTTCGCCGCCGACTCGCCGTTGTCCTCGCGCTGAGCGGTCGATCACTCGATCAGGAAGGCGCGGCCCTGGGTAAAGCGTTCGACGACCTCCGAGGCACGCAGCGACAGCGCGCGACGATCGGGATGGCGGACCAGCAGCACCACGGTGCGGCGCGAATTGATCCACGCCACCTTCGCATACGAGACGGTCCCGTCACGCGCCGTCATCTGGATCCAGTTGCCACGGGCCAGTC
>DAONCJ010000285.1:0-5298 GCA_035401985.1 Burkholderiaceae bacterium
CACGATCCGCACGCGATCGGCCGCACGCACCCGCACGGCGGCCGAGGGATCGTTGGTCTTGGTGTCCTTGCGGCCGCGCAGCGTGAGCGCGATGGCGGCCACGATCGCGACCAGCAGGATGACCGCGGCGATCTCGAACGGGTACACGTATTCGGTGTACAGCAGCGTGCCCAGCGCCTTGGTGTTGCTGTAGCCGGCCGGGGTGGGCGGCGCATCGACATCGCGCACCCCCGAGAAGACATGCATCAGCACCGCGGCCAGCTCGAGCACCACGACGACACCGACGAACAGTGCCACCGGCAGATTGCGCCAGAACCCCTGGCGGATCTGATCGAGGTTGATGTCGAGCATCATCACGACGAACAGGAACAGCACCATCACCGCACCCACATAGACCAGCACCAGGGTGATGGCCAGGAACTCGGCTTTGAGCAGCATCCAGATGGCCGACGCGGTGCAGAAGGTCAGCACCAGGAACAGCGCGGCGTGCACCGGATTGCGGGCGGTGACCACGCGCAGCGCGGACAGCACCGTGATCACGGCGAATACATAGAACAGGAAGGTCTTGGGGTCCATGGTCGGTCCGGGTGGGGAGTTCGCAGCGGCGGTTCAGCGGAACCGGGCGTCGGCCTCCCGGGCGCTGGCGATCTCGCCTTCGTAGCGGTCACCCACAGCCAGCAGCATCTCCTTGGTGAAGTAGAGATCGCCGCGTTTCTCGCCGTGGTACTCGTGGATGTGGGTCTCGACGATGGAGTCGACCGGGCAGGACTCTTCGCAGAAGCCGCAGAAAATGCACTTGGTCAGGTCGATGTCATAGCGCGTCGTGCGCCGGCTGCCGTCTTCACGGACATCGGACTCGATGGTGATGGCCAGCGCCGGACACACCGCCTCGCACAGCTTGCAGGCGATGCAGCGCTCTTCGCCATTGGGGTAGCGGCGCAGCGCATGCAGACCCCGGAAGCGCGGCGACATCGGAGTTTTTTCTTCGGGGTACTGCAAGGTGATCTTGCGCGCGAAGAAGTACTTCCCCGTCAGGCGCATGCCCTTCAGAAGCTCGGTGAGCATGAAGCTCGAGATGAAGTCCTTGACTGCTTGCATGGGGGACCCGTTTCAGTGGCGCAAAGGCGATGCCGCTTGCTGCTTGTTGCTTGCTGCTTATTTCCAGATGTTCCAGGGCGTCTGCATCCAGATCGCGATGACCACCAGCCAGACCAGCGTGACTGGAATGAAGATCTTCCAGCCCAGACGCATGATCTGGTCGTAGCGATAGCGCGGGAACGAGGCACGGAACCAGATGAACATCGAGACCATGATGAAGGTCTTGATGCCGAGCCAGATCCAGCCCGGGATCCAGTTGAGCAGCGCCGTGTCGATCGGCGAATACCAGCCGCCCAGGAACATGATCGAGGCCATGGCCGAGATCAGGATCATGTTGGCGTACTCGGCCAGGAAGAAGATGGCGAAGCCCATGCCCGAGTACTCGACCATGTGGCCGGCCACGATCTCGGATTCGCCCTCGACCACGTCGAAGGGGTGGCGGTTGGTCTCGGCCACGCCCGACACGAAGTAGACAACGAAGATCGGCAGCAGCGGCAGCCAGTTCCAGGACAGGAACGTGAGGCCCATGCTGGCGAACGTGCCGTGGCCCTGCTTCACCACGATGTCGGTGAGATTGAGGCTGCCCGACACCATCAGCACGACCACCAGCGAAAAGCCGATCGCCAGTTCGTAGGAGAGCATCTGCGCCGACGCACGCATGGCGGCGAGGAAGGCGTATTTCGAGTTGGATGCCCAGCCGGCGATGATCACGCCATAGACCTCGAGCGAGGTGATGGCCATCAGGAACAGCAGCCCCGCGTTGATGTTGGCCAGCGCCATCTCGGGACCGAAGGGCACCACCGCCCAGGCGGCGAGCGCCGGCATGATCGTCATCACCGGCGCGAGGATGTACAGAACCGAGCTGGCCTGGCTCGGAACGATGATCTCCTTGAGCATCAGCTTGAACGCGTCGGCGATCGGCTGCAGCAGCCCGAAGGGACCGACGCGATTCGGCCCCAGGCGGATGTGCATGAAGCCGATCATCTTGCGTTCCCACAAGGTGAGGTAGGCCACACAGCCCAGCAGCGGCAAGACCACCAGCAGGATCTTCACAAGGTTCCAGACCACCGGCCAGGCAGGCCCCAGCAGGGACTGTCCGGTCGAGGTGATTTGCAGCAGCAGCCCGTCCATGTTGTGTTGTTCTCCGGGGAACTCAGTCTTTGCGGACCGACACGGCACCGAACATCGATGCCAGGCCCGCCGTGGCGGCATGCGCTGTGGCCAGCCACACCACGCCAGGGGCCACGCCTGCGTCGGCCACCGCGGTCACCCGGGCAGCGCCACTGCCCTGCTCGACTCGGACCACGTCGCCGGCCGCGAGGCCGAGCGCAGCCAGCGTATCGGGATGGATGCAGGCCGGCGGCACCTGGGCATGACGGGTCTGCTGCAGGCTGTTGGCCCGCCGGACCACCGGATCACCGCCATAGGGCATGACATGGGCCACGCGCTCGAGCTGGCTGCCCGGCAGCGCCGGAGCCGCGATCGGACCCAGCGCCGCGAGATCGACGGTCGCCGGCTGAGCCAGCCGGGCCGCGACGTCACCTGCCAGCGCCTGGTCGCGCACCTGTTCGGAGGTGTCGGCATCGAAGCCCTGCAGACCCAGCAGATTGCCGAGTACGCGCAGCACCTTCCAGGCCGGGCGGGCCTCGCCGTGCGGCCGGGCGACGCCGTTGAAGGACTGCACACGCCCCTCGCAATTGACGAAGGTTCCCGAAGTCTCGGAGAACGGAGCCACGGGCAGGAGGCAGTCGGCGACCGCACGCAGCTCGGGCGAATCGTAAGCAGTGAGTGCGACGACCGTTCGGGCCTTGGTCAGGGCCGCCGTGGCGACCTGCGGCATGCCGTGATCGAAGCCCGGCTCGAGATTGAGCAGCACATAGGCCGAGAGCGGCTCCTGCACCATCTGGCGGGCGTTCTTCCCGCCGGGGCCGGGGATGGCGCCGGCCAGGTAGCCGCCGACGCTGTTGGCACCTTCGCCCAGCACACCCACCTTCGCACCGACCGCCTGGCCGATGGCCTGGGCAAGGCGGGCAATGGTGGCGTAGCGGTCGCTCTGCACCGCGGCATTGCCGAGCCAGATCGCGCGGGTTTCGCCGGTCGACAGAGCGGCTGCGATGGCCTTGGCCGAGTCATCGGGCTCGACACCGGCCAGCGACGCCGGCACCGACTGGTCCTTGGAACGCAGCACGGCGACGAGCACGCTGGCGAGGGTCTGTGCCCAGGCGCTGGGCGGCACGATGGCACGCGCAGCCACCGGCATCAGCAGGTCTTCACCGACGGCATGAATCACCGAGACGCGCGCGCCACGCTTGACGGCCGCGCGGACTCGCGCAGCCAGCAGCGGATGGTCCTTGCGCAGGAACGAGCCGACGATCAGCAGCGACTGCAGCGATTCGGTCTCGTTGACGGGCATGCCGAGCCACGGCGCACCCGACGCGCTGGCATCGAGCGCGAAGTCGCGCTGCCGAAGCCTGAAATCGATGTTTTCAGATCCGAGCCCGCGCATCAGCCGTGCGAGCAGCGACAGCTCTTCGAGCGTGGACTGGGGTGCGGCAAGGGCGCCGACCGCAGCGGCACCCTGCTTGTCCCGGACATCGGCCAGCGCGTGCGAGACATAGTTCAGGGCGGTCGGCCAGTCGACGGCGTGCCAGTGACCGTCCTGCTTGATCATGGGCTGAGCAAGGCGGTCAGCGGTGTTCAGACCTTCGTACGAGAAACGGTCGCGGTCCGAGATCCAGCACTCGTTGACCGCTTCGTTGTCGTAGGGAACAACCCGCATCACCTGGTTGTTCTTGACCTGCAGGATGACGTTGGAGCCGAGCGAATCGTGGGGAGCCACCGAGCGGCGGCGAGTGAGTTCCCAGGTGCGGGCGCTGTAACGGAACGGCTTGCTGGTCAGCGCGCCGACCGGACAGAGATCGATCATGTTGCCCGACAGCTCGGAATCGACCGAATGGCCGACGAAGCTCATGATCTCGGACTGCTCACCGCGCCCGACCATGCCGAGCTCCATCACGCCGGCGATTTCCTGACCGAAGCGCACGCAGCGGGTGCAATGGATGCACCGGCTCATTTCGGCCGCCGACACCAGCGGCCCGAGCGACTTCTGGAAGACCACTCGCTTGGGCTCGTCGTAACGCGAGGACGAACCACCGTATCCGACGGCCAGGTCTTGCAGCTGGCATTCGCCGCCCTGATCGCAGATCGGGCAGTCCAGCGGGTGGTTGATCAGCAGGAATTCCATCACCCCCTTCTGCGCATTGACGGCGCGCTCGGAGGCGGTCCAAACCTTCATGCCATTGGTGACCGGCGTGGCGCAGGCAGGCAGCGGTTTGGGCGCCTTTTCGACGTCGACCAGGCACATCCGGCAGTTGGCCGCGATGGACAGTTTCTTGTGATAGCAGAAGTGCGGCACATACAGGCCGAGCTTGCCGGCGGCATGCATGACCATGCTGCCTTCGGCCACTTCAACCTTCTTGCCGTCGATTTCGAGTTCAACCATTGCGTTCAAGCGCCCGATCGATGTCCGTCGTGTCCGTCCGCGTCACAGGTAAGCCGGGACCATGCAGGTCTTGTGCTCGACGTGGTAGGCGAATTCGTCCCAGTAGTGCTTCAGGAAAGCGCGCACCGGCATGGCAGCCGCGTCGCCCAGTGCGCAGATCGTGCGCCCCTGAATGTTGTCGGCCACCTGATTCAGGCGATCGAGGTCTTCCATGCGGCCCTGGCCGTGTTCGACACGATGGACCAGGCGATACAGCCAGCCGGTGCCTTCGCGGCACGGCGTGCACTGGCCGCAGCTTTCTTCGAAGTAGAAGTACGACAGCCGCAGCAGCGACTTCACGGCGCAGCGGCTGTCGTCCATGACGATGACCGCGCCCGAGCCGAGCATGCTGCCCGCCTTGGCGATGGAGTCGTAGTCCATGTCGGTGGCCATCATGATGTCGGCCGGCAGCACCGGCATCGACGAGCCACCGGGGATCACCATCTTGAGCTTGCGGCCCTCGCGCACGCCACCGGCGAGTTCGAGCAGCTTGGCGAAGGGGGTGCCCAGCGGCACTTCGAAGTTGCCCGGCTGGTTGACGTCGCCCGACACCGAGAACACCTTGGTGCCGCCATTGTTGGGCCGCGCGCAGGCGAGGTACTGGGGTCCGCCGTTGCGGATGATCCAGGGCACCGCGGCGAAAGTCTCGGTGTTGTTGA
>DAONCJ010000286.1:0-5274 GCA_035401985.1 Burkholderiaceae bacterium
CGTCGAGAACCGGCCCGGCATGAACGGCATCATCGGTGCCGATGTCGTGGCCCGCGAACAGCCCGATGGTCATCTGATCTTCCAGTGCCCGATGAGCACGATGGCCATCTCCGGGCAGCTGATCGGCGCCAAGGTGCCTCTGGACCCGGGTGCCGAGCTGATCCCTCTGTCGAACATGGTGCTGTCGTCGTATGGTCTGGTCGTTGCGCCGGGCAGCCCGTATCGCAACGTCAGCGACATCATTGCGGCGGCGCGAGCCAAGCCGGGCCATGTCACCTTCGCCAGTCCGGGGCCGGGATCGGCGCAGCATCTGTCCGGCGAGCTGCTCAAGCGCATGGGCCAGGTCGACATGCTGCATGTTCCCTACAAAGGGGCCGCGCCGGCACTTGTCGACCTGATTGGCGGGCGCATCGACTTCATGATCACCAACCTGGGCGACATCGCACGGCAGGCGCAGGCAGGTCAGCTGCGCCTGCTGGCTCAGGGCGATCCGTCCCGCTTCCCGCTGTTCCCGGATCTGCCGCGCATCGCCGAGGTTTTTCCGGGCTTCGAGGTGACGGGCTGGTTCGGCCTGTGCGGACCGAAGGGCATGCCGGCCGAAGCGATCAAGCGATGGGACGATGCGGTCAGGCAGGTGATGCAGGATCCGGTGTTCCTCAAGCGCCTGCAGGACAGCGGCTTTGCGCCCTTGTACGAAGGGCCCGAGGCCTTCGCGCGCCGGGTGGAAAGCGACCGCCGGCGCTGGCGTGAAGTGATCCAGGCGGGCAAGGTCGGTCAGCAGTAGGCCGACCGCGGGGCACTGTTCGGCGGCCGGGGGCCGGAGTAGGATGGTTCGTCCATTCGCGAGGAGGAACCCCATGGGACAGATCCGGCTCGGCGACAAACCACCCCTCACCGTGGGGCCGCACGACAGCATTGTCCAGGCAGCATGCGCGATGACCGAGCGGCAGGTGGGCGCCGCGGCCGTCGTCGAAGGTGCCCGCGTCGTCGGCGTGGTGACGGAACGCGATGTGATGCAGAGGGTGGTCGCGGCAGGCGGCGATCCGGCCACTCTGCGGGTGCGCGACATCATGTCCAGTCCGGTCCATGCCATCGGCGTGAAGACCACGGTCGCCGATGCCGCCGAACTGATGCGCAGGCATCACATCAGGCATCTGGTCGTGCTGGACGACAACGACTCGCTGGTCGGCATGCTGGCGCTGCGCTATCTGCTGTATGACCTGATGGACGATCTCGAACGCAATGTCGGCGACCTGCTCGGCTACATCATGGCCGACGGTCCTGGCGGCTGAACCGCCGGATCGCGCCTTGCCCGAAGGGCGCCGACTTCAAGAAAGACTTCCCGACAATGAGCAGCAAGATTCTGATCGATCGCGACGGCCCGGTGACCACGATCACCATCAACCGCCCGCAGGCCCGCAATGCATTGGACCGCGAGGCCTCGCTGGAACTGACCGCAGCGATTCGTTCCTTCGAAGCGGACGACGAGGCGAAGGTGGCTGTGCTGACCGGCGCGCAAGGCACCTTTTGTGCTGGCGCGGATCTGAAGGAACTGGCCTCGGGCGTCGACTACGTTCCCTGGGCGGGCAGCGCCGACGGACCCTTGCACCGAGCGGCCACCAAGCCGGTGATTGCCGCAGTGGCGGGCCATGCGTGTGCCGGCGGCCTTGGGGTGGCCCTGTGGTGCGATCTGCGGGTCGCCGAACGCAGTGCCTCGTTCGCGGTGCTGTCGCGCCGCTGGGGCGTGCCGATGAGTGACGGCACGACGGTTCGCCTGCCGCGGCTGATCGGCATGAGCCGCGCGCTCGACATGATGCTGACGGCGCGGATGGTCGGCGGCGAGGAGGCCGAGCGGATCGGCCTGGTCAATCGGCTGGTCGAGGACGGCACGGTGCTCGCGCAAGCCCGGGCGCTGGCATTGCAGATTGCGCAGTTTCCCCAGATCGCCATGCGTTCGGACCGGGCCTCGGTGTATGCCCAGCAGGGCCTGGATGTCGACGAGGCCATCGCACGCGAACTGGCGCTGGCCTCCGAGGCGCGGCAGCGCGAGGCACAGGCGGGTGCAGCGCGGTTCGCGGGCGGCGCTGGCCGCCACGGCGAGTTGCCCGGAGGCGCCACGCCGCAGAAGCGCTGATGCGGGCGGTGGTGTGCCGCGCGTTTGACCGGCCCGACGCCGTGCAGGTCGAGGAAGTGCCCGACCCGCCGCTGGATGAAGACAGTGTCCGCATCGCTGTCTGTGCCGCCGGTGCCAGTTTTGCCAACCTGCTGGTGCTTGCGGGCACCCATCAGAACAAGCCGCCGCTGCCCTTTACGCCGGGGACCGAAGTGAGCGGCGTGGTGCTGGCCTGCGGAGCGGGTGTCGACCGATTCAAGCCCGGCGATCGGGTCACCGCGGGCATTAGGCGCGGCGGCTTTGCCGAGCAGGTCGTTTCGCCGCAGCGGACGGTATTCCCGATTCCCGCTGAGATGGATCACGACAGCGCCGTATGCGCGCCAGTACCTGGCCAAGAATCACTTCGTCGCGTTTCCCGCCGATGCGGCAGGGCTGCGCAAGTATCAGATCGCCGAGATCGAGCGCGAACTTCGCATCATCGACGCGGCGCGCATTCCGAAGCAATAGGCCGCCCGAGCAAGTTTACTTGCTCCACGGAAAGTCTATTTTCCCGACTGTCCCTTGCCGCGCTTGCGCCGGGCCGTCCAGTCGTCGAGCAGCTGGCTGCTTTCCAGCCTGACCTTCGCAGCGCGAGGTGCGTCGAGCGCGGCGCGCAGGCCGGCGGCCAGGGGCAGCGGATCGAGCCCGTGAGCCTCGAACCTGTCCGCCACGGCAAGCAGGCGGCGCACCTGTGGAGCCGTCTCGTCGGCGCGCAGCGCACGGTTGTCCGCGATCTCGCGTCGCAGCTGTTCGGGCGCCGCGGCAAAGGCCTCGCGAAGCGGCGCAAGCAAAGCCTGCGCATCCGGTGGCTCGTTGCTCTCCAGGAAGGTGAAGGCGTAATCGCTCATCGGGCTGCGCAGCAGGGCCGACAGCGCGCCTGTCAGATCGGGATGCGCGTTGACCTTGGCCAGCGCCGCGGCGCGGATCGCGGGCCTTTCCCATTTCGAGGTCTGATTGAGCAGGCTGACGAAGTCCTTCACCGGATCGGCCCGCTGGACTTCCGCCATCACGGTGCGATCGCGCTGCTCGTCGAAGGCCTGCGCTTCGTCGCCTCGCGCGGCTTCGCTGGCCACCCAGCTCTGCACCGCCTGCGCAAGCAGTCCGGCACAGATCAGCAGCGACGCGCCGCCGATCAGCGTCAGCGCAAGCCGCCAGGCCGTCGGAGCGACTGTGTCGCGCAGGCCCGGCCACAAGGCCAGCGCCGCCCCCGCCACCATCACGGGCGGCCAGAACCAGTGCGCCCACGCGCGCACGGGCCAAAGGGCCCAGGGCGTCTGGGATGCCGGCTCGAGGCGAAGCGCTGCGCTGAAGCAGGCCACGACAGCCGCGGCCAGAACGGTGGCCATCACCGCCCAGGCCCGTCCGGCACCCGAGCCTCCCGTCAGCCAGTCCGGTCCGTCGCGCCACAGCGCCAGACCGAAGGCCGCGAGCAGCGAGCCGGCAAACACCGGTGTCAGCATCATCATGGCGAGCGCCCGGCCGCCGTCGCGCCCGGGATCGGCCGAAGCGCCGATCAGGATCACGCCGATACCGCTGAGCAGACAGGCCAGCCACAGCACCCCAGCCAGCAGCTGGCTCAGCATGCGTCGCGCTCCGGTTCCCGCACGATCCGCGCACCGAACAGCGGCCCGTCCTCGTAGCGCAGTACCGCCATCTCGATCGGGCCGTCGAGGTCCGCCGTGCCGACCTCACCGATCATCCGGCACATCAGCCGCACGCCGTCGGCCAGGTCGACGATGCCGATTGCGTAAGGCGCGTCATGGCTGAATGCGCCGGGCACGACGTGCACGCGCGTGAAGCTGTACAGCCGGCCGCGGGGTGACAGGTCGATCCACTTGAGGCTGCGTCCCCAGCAGGCCCGGCACAGGTTGCGCGGCGGAAAGCTCAGCGTGCGACAGGCCATGCAACGCGTGGTGATCAGCCTGCCGACGGCGAGCGCATCCCAGAACGGCCGGGTGAAGCCTGACACCCTGGGCGGGAAGGGCCGGTGCCCGGTCATCGCCACTTCGGGCAGCAGGCTCATGCCACGCCCTCGAGCACATGAACCAGCGCCGCGTTGTATTTGCCCAGCTCGCAGATCGTCATCGTGAACTCGTGACCCGCGACCTGCCGCTCGCCTGCGCGGCCCAGCGCCTGCATCGCTGCCTCCAGCACGTCGTACAGCGGGGTCACTTCGGGCGGGTGCCCGCGCGACAGGCATCCGCCACAGGTGTTGACGGGGCGGGCGCCGTCGAACCGGGTTGCGCCGGCGGCCGCGGCGGCCGCTCCCTGGCCGCGCGCAAAGAGTCCCAGCGCCTCGGTGCCCAGCGCCTCGACGATCGTGCAGGGCGCATAGACCTGGAAGGCCGCGATGTCGTCCAACGCGAGCCCCGCGCCTTCGAGTGCCCTGTGCGACGCCGCCGTCAATGTCCGGTAGTCGAGCGCGTCGCCTGGCCGGTCGGAGATCATGTGCAGGCCCTCATGATGGAAGCCGCGCGATCGCACCAGTGCATAGGGGCGCCCGCTGGCGCGCGCCACGTCCTCGCTGACCACGACCAGCGCCACGGCCCCGTCGGCGCGTCCGGGCACCTCGTAGAGCCCGAGCGGCTCGACGATCGGGCGCGCGTTCAGCACCTCGTCCAAGCTCAGCGGCTTGCGGAACTGCGCCAGCGGATTGAGCTGCGCATGCACGCGGTTCTTGACCGCGATCGAGGCGAGCGTCGCGCGCGCCACCCGGTGCTCGTGCAGATAGCGTTGCGCGTCCATCGCATACCAGGCGATCGGCACCGCGCCGAACACCGCCTGGAAGTCGACATCGCCGGTCAGCCGGATGCTGTAGTCGAGGTGCTGGGCCGTGGGCACGCCGGTCTCGAAGTGCACGCCGACCGACAGCACGCAGTCGGCCTGGCCGCTGGCCACCTGCTGCACCGCCTGGTCGAAGGCATGGCCGCCGGTCATGCCGTTGCCAAGCACCTGCATCACCGTCGCCTGCGCCTCGATGCCCAGGTGGGCCGTGAGAAAGGTGTGGAAGTAGCCCTGCCGGGTGTGATCGCCCGGGTGCGCGACCACCACGCCTTCGATGTCCTGCCGCGACAGGCCCGCCATGGCCATCGCATCGAGAACCACGTCGGCGCCCAGTTCAT
>DAONCJ010000287.1:0-5273 GCA_035401985.1 Burkholderiaceae bacterium
TCGATCATCTCGGCCGGCGAGCGGCCCGCCGTCTGGCCGCAGCCCAGCAGGCGCGTCGGATGGCGGTCGCAATAGGCGGCGATCCAGCGGTTGTAGGCGTCGAAGCAGGCCTTCTGGTAGTCGTAGCTGGGGTGGTTGCACAGCAGCATGCCAACGGTCGGATAGATGACCTCGGCGGCCACCCCGTCGCGCACCTGGTCGGCCATGCGGGCATCGGGATCCCAGCCGCCACGGTGCAGATCCTCGAAACGTACGCCGGTGGTGGTGATGGACTCGGGCGGCTTGCCTGCGGCAGCGACCAGCCCGAGGTGGATCGGCCGGGCCATGCCGTCGATCTGGAAAACGTCGCCCTTGTCGGTCGAGACGATGCGCGGCGCCTTGTCGCGCCAGGCCTTGTCGATGTTGTCGACATAGGTGTCGGGCGCTTCGGTGATGTGCGAGTCGGCTGAAATGATCGGGTAGGTCACGGCGGGCTCCTCTGTGGTTGATCGACTATAGCGTGCAGGGCGCGACGGGCCACTTCGCCATGGCGGTTCTCGAACCGCTCGCGCCACCAGGCGGTCGCACTCCAATTGCTGGCGGTCCGGATTGACAAGCTCGAACCACCCTCCTCTAATGGCCCGTACAAAGAAAGGCCATGCCCGCCGGGCATCGACCTCCCGACACCAGGAGACGAGTACTCATGAACCCCCTCAAGCGCGCCCTCAGGGCGCTGGCCTGGGCCGGCGTCGCGCTGGCATCTGCCACGGCCGCCCGCGCCGAAGAAATCGTCGTCACGCACTACGGTTCGCTGCTCTATGGCCTGCCCTACGCCATCGCGATGGAGAAGGGTTATTTCAAGGAGGCGGGCGTCGACATCAGCGGCATACTCACCTCCAAGGGGGGCGGCACCAGCGTGCGCAACATGATGGCCGGCGAAACGCTGTTCGCCGAGGTGGCCCTGCCCGCCGCCCTGGCCGCGATCAAGGAAGGCTTCAACATCCGCATCATCAGCGGCGGCACCGACGGGCCCAGCAGCTTCTGGGTGACGCGTCCTGGCGAGGCGATCGACAAGCCGGAGGACCTCAAGGGCAAGCGCTTCGTCTACAGCCGGCCCAAGTCGGTCAGCGAGAGCACCACGCTGGCGCTGCTGAAGACCTTCAACCTGCAGGCGGCCGACGTGAAGATGATCGCCATCGGCGATTTCGGCGCGGGCCTGACCGCGCTCGAGCACAACAAGGTCGACATCGCGATCATCCCCGAGCCGATCTATTCGCAGCACATGAAGGACGGCAAGAAATACAAGATGCTGCCCTGGTTCGAGGGCCGGCTTCCGGCCTACACGCAAACCGTGGGCATCGCCACCACCGACACGATCGGCAAGCGCGGCGACAAGCTGCGCGCCCTGCTCGAGGCGCGCCGCAAGGGCGTGGAGTTCCTGTACTCCAACCCGAAGGAGGCCGCGGCCATCCTGGCCAAGACCTACAACCTGGCGCCCGACGTCGCTGCCAGCGCACTGGCCAACACGCTGAAGATCAGCCCGCAATGGTGGAGCCGCGGTGATCTGCAGTATCCGCTGATGAACGCGATGACCGATGCGCTCGGCGCGGTCGGTGCACTCACGCTCCCAGTCGACTGGAAGGCCTCGACCGACGATCGATTCATCCCGGCGGCCGCCAAAGCGAAGCGATGAGCGTCGCGACCTCGCACGAGGCCGACGCGGCCGTCCATGCGCCGGCGGGCGTCCATGCCCGGCTGTCCGAGGTCACTCGGGTCTATCCGCCGCGGGCTGGCCACGGCGAAGTGCATGCGCTGGGGCCCCTCTCGTTCGATCTCAGGAAGGGCGAGTTCTTCAGCGTGGTCGGTCCCTCGGGCTGCGGCAAGTCGACGCTGCTCGACGTGCTGGCCGGCCTTGCCGAGGCAGACACCGGCACCGTCGAGTTCGAAGGCCGCCCGGTGCGCGGTGCGGTGCCCGACGGGGTCGGCGTCGTGTTTCAGGAAGACGCCAGCTTCGCGTGGCTGACGGTCGAGGACAACGTCGCCTTCGGCCTGCGCCGCGCGGGTGTCGACGGTGCCGAAATCCGCCGCCGGGTGGACTTCGCGCTCGGCTTCATGGGCCTGCGCGACTTCCGTGGCGCCTATCCCAGCCAGTTGTCGGGCGGCATGCGCCAGCGCGTGTGCATCGCGCGCACCCTGGTGCTGCAACCGCGCCTCATCCTGCTCGATGAGCCTTTCGGCGCGCTGGACCAGCAGACCCGCCTGCTGATGGGCGACGAACTGCTGCGCCTGTGGCGCGAAACCTCGGCCACGGTGCTGCTGATCACCCACTCGCTGGACGAAGCCAATCTGCTGTCCGACCGGATCGGCGTGATGTCGGCGCGCCCCGGCCGCTTCATCGAGATCGTCGAGACCGGCTGGCCGCGCGAGCGCGATTCGCGGCTCGCCGAGCAGGCGGACTTCGGCGCGGTGACCTCGCGCCTGTGGTCGCATCTGCGCCCGGAATCCATGCGCGCGATGAGCCAGGGCGCCGCCAGCCGATGAAGCGCGCCACCTGGATCCGCGCGGTGGTGGTGATCGGGGCGGTCGGGCTGCTCGAGGCGGCCTGCCGCGGCGGACTGATCGCGCCGGCCATGGTGATCGCGCCCTCGGCGATGGTGGTGGCGCTTTTCCGCATCCTCGCGTCGGATGAGACCGGCCCTCACCTGCGCCAGACCCTGTCGGCGGTGGGCATCGCGATGGTGCTGTCGATCATCGGCGGATTTCTGGCCGGTTTCGTGCTGCACTCGACGCCGCTGCTGCGCCGCGCCTTCAATCCGTTCCTGGCCGCCTACTACGCGATTCCGCACTTCGCCTTCTATCCGCTGCTGATCGTGATCTTCGGGCTGGGCAGCACGCCGCTGATCGTGCTGGCCACGCTGTTTGCGATGGTGGCGATGATCGTGGGCACGCTGGCCGGGCTCGATCGCGTGCCGCGCGTGCTGCTCAAGACCGCGAAGGTGCATCGGCTGTCGCTGTGGGACGAAGTGCGCCATGTTCGGCTGCCGGCGGCGGCTCCGCATCTGCTGTCGGGCCTGAAGCTCGCGGTGGCCTATTCGTTCATCGGCGTGATCGCCGGCGAATTCATCCTGTCCACCAGCGGCATCGGCCACGAAATCGCCTACGCCTACGACAACTTCGACAACCCCCGGATGTACGGTCTGATCCTGTTCGTGCTCGCGCTTGTGTCTGCGTTCAACATGACGGTGTATGCACTGGAGCGGCGGATGATGCGCCGGCGCGGCTCGTGAGCGCCGCGAGCGTGGCGGGTTCATTGCGCGAAGCGCGGGCACCGCTGCTGGTCGTCGTGTCGCTGGCGCTGCTGTGGCAGGTGCTGCATCAGCTGGCCGGCGACAGCGCGATCACCGCGCCGGCGCCCACCCTGGCCCATCTCTGGACGATGGTCGGCCAGCCGCGCTTCGGACCGCATCTGCGTGAAACCGGTCTGGCGTTTGCGCAGGCCCTGCTGATCGCCTGTGCCGGAGGTGTCGGGCTCGGCGTGATCCTGGGCGGCCACCGGCTGTCCGGTGAAGTGGCCGAGCCGCTGCTGGTCGGGCTGTATTCCATCCCGAAGATCACGCTGTACCCGGTGATCCTGCTGCTGTTCGGGCTGGGCATGTCGGCCAAGGTCGCATTCGGCGCGCTGCACGGGATCATCCCGATCGTGCTGTTCACGATGAGCGCCGTGCGCAATGTCAACCGGGTGTATCTGCGCGCGGGACGGGCGATGCACCTCACACCGCTGCAGACCGCCTGGCACATCCTGGTCCCGGCCACGCTGCCCGAAATCTTCTCGGGTCTGCGGATCGGTTTTTCACTGACCCTGCTGGGCACGATGCTGGGCGAACTGTTCGCCTCGCAACGCGGCCTGGGCTTTCTGCTGATGACGGCGATCGACCTGAACGACGTCAAGACCATCCTCGCCATCGCGGTGCTGATCTCCACCTTCGCACTGATCACCAATACCGCGCTGCTGGCCATCGACTCGCACCTGCACCGCGGCGCAGCCCCCGAACCTCCCCATTGATCGCGCGGGCGGCGTTCGACAGCGCTGCCCTGCTCCACTCCCTCCACCGCCTCCGAGGAGCCAGACATGTCACAAGCCGCACAATTTCGAACGCTGCTGAGCAGCGGCAAGATGGTCATCGCGCCCGGCGCCATCGACGGCATCACCGGCCGGGCGATCGACCGGGCCGGCTTTTCGGCCGCCTACATGACCGGCGCGGGGACCTCGGCCACGCTGGGCTACCCCGATTACGGTCTGATCACCATGACCGAGATGGTGGCCAACGCCACCCGCATCGTGAACTCCTTCGGAATACCGCTGATCAGCGACGCCGACACCGGCTACGGCAACGAGCTCAACGTGTTCCGCACCGTGCAGGAATTCGAGCGCGCAGGCGTGGCGGCGATCCACATCGAGGACCAGGCCTTCCCCAAGAAATGCGGCCACCTCGACAACAAGGAAGTCGTCAGCCGCGAGGACTACATCGCCAAGATCCGGGCTGCCGCCGCCGCCCGGCGCAGCCCTGATTTCTGCATCATTGCGCGCACCGATTCGCGCGCGATGATGGGCCTGGACGAAGCGATCACGCGCGCCAACCTGGCGCTGGCCAACGGCGCCGACGTGGCTTTCGTCGAGGCTCCCCAGACGATGGAGGAGATCGCCCTGGTGCCGCAGCGCGTCAAGGGAGCCTGCCTGCTCAACGTGGTGCGCGGCGGCAAGACGCCCGACATCGTGCTCGATGACGCCCAGGCGATGGGCTACAAGATCGCGATCCTGCCGGGCCTGCTGCTGGGCGGCATCATTTCGGTGTGCGATCAGCTGCTCGAGGACGTCAAGCAGCTCGGCAAGTACCCCCCGCCCAAGGGCGACTCGTCGCCCGCCCGCACCTTTGCCCGCTTTGGCGCGGCCGACTGGGATGCCCGTCGTACTGCCTTCCGCGATCCGCTGACCGACGCCGCCAAGTGACGGCACCAGGAGAACCCTTCCATGAGTGATGCTCAAACCCTGTTCGACAAGATCTGGCAGCGCCATGTGGTGGTGGATCGCGGCGATGGCTACCACCTGCTGTATGTCGACCGCCATCTGATGCACGACGGCTCGGCAGCGGGCTTCGCCCGGCTGCGCGAGCGTGGCCAGAAGGTGCGCCGGCCCGATCTCGCCTTCGCCACGCCCGACCACTACAACTCGACCGCCGGCAAGACCACCGCCGACATCGCCGACCCCCTGCATCGCCGCCTGATCGAGCAGATCC
>DAONCJ010000288.1:0-5272 GCA_035401985.1 Burkholderiaceae bacterium
ATGAGTCGGTGTTCATCGTCGAGGACGATGCGTCGGTCCGCGATTCGCTTTCGCTGCTGCTGAGCCTGCACGGCTATCTGACCGCGACCTTCGGCAGCGCCGAAGATTTCCTGGCGGCGTACAAGCCGGGCTGGCGGGGCTGTCTGATCGTCGACGTCCGGATGCCCGGAATGTCGGGGCTCGAGCTTCAGAAGACACTTCAGGACAATGGCGCGAATCTGCGGGTCGTCGTCATCACCGCCCATGGCGATGTTGCCGCGGCGCGGCAGGCCTTCCTGGCGCACGCGGTCGATTTCATCGAGAAGCCCTTCGAGGCGCAGCAGTTGCTTGCCGCGGTCGCCGTCGCGCACCAGGGACTTCGGCCGCAAGCCGGCGTTGCGCCGCCGCCGGCGCCCGAGCGGCTGCCGGTCGGCCGACTGTCGGCGCGGGAGCGCGAGGTCATGCGGCTGATGGTGCAGGGCATGCACAACCGGCACATGGCCGAGGCGCTGGGCATCAGCCCGCGGACCGTCGAAGTGCACAAGGCGCGCGTGATGGAGAAGCTCCAGGTGCGCAACATCGTCGAGCTCGTCCGGCTCGTCGACCAGGGCGAGGTCTGAACGGGAGGCGCTGCCTCCGGACCTGAGCTGAACCTGGCCCTGCCCCGTACGCCGTGTCCCGTACGATGGCTCACGAATTTCCCTGATGAGGATCAACCCATACCCTCCACCGTTTTGGAGGCGATGTGTTGACGGGACCGACCCCTAAAAGACCGCAGGACGTTTCAGCGAGGCGGCATTGACCACGCCCGAGCTGATCGGGGCCGGACTCTTCGGCATTGCCCTGATCCATACGTTCTCGACCAAGTTCTTCGAGCGCATGGCACATCGGCGGCCTGACCACGCCGGTGTCTGGCACCTGCTTGGCGAGGTCGAGGTTGTCTTCGGATTCTGGGCGATGGTGCTTGTCCTCGCCATGACGGTCACCGAGGGACACGGGGCCGCGATGTCGTACCTCGACTCGCGCAACTTCACCGAGCCGATGTTCGTGTTCGCGATCATGGTGATCGCGGGCAGCCGGGCGGTCCTGAACCTCGCGCGGGCCATCGTCTGTGGCCTTGCGGGTTCGATCCCGGCCAGCGGGGGCGTGGCGTTCTACTTTGTCGCACTGTCGTTCGTGCCGCTGCTGGGCTCGCTGATCACCGAACCGGCGGCGATGACGCTGGCTGCGCTGATGCTCAGGGATCGCATCTTCAGCGCTGGCGTGCCGCAGAAGCTGAAGTACGCCACCCTGGGCGTGCTGTTCGTGAACATCTCGATCGGCGGCACGCTGACCTCGTTCGCCGCACCGCCGGTGCTGATGGTCGCAGTGAAATGGCAGTGGGACAGCTGGTTCATGCTCACCCATTTCGGCTGGAAGGCCGCGCTTGCGGTGCTGATCAATGCCCTGACGGTGGCGCTGATCTTTCGTGGCTCGTTGTCGCGCCTGGGGCCTGCACTGCCCTTGCAGGGTGACAGCCTGCCACCGTGGGTCAGCCTGCTGCATGTGCTGTTTCTGGCCGGTGTGGTCGTGCTGGCCCACCATCCGGCGGCGTTCATGGGACTGCTGCTTTTCTTCCTCGGTTTCGCAACCGCTTATCCGAAGTTTCAGGACCGCCTGATCCTGCGCGAAGGACTGCTGGTGGCGTTCTTCCTGGCCGGCCTGGTGGTGCTGGGGGGCCAGCAGCGGTGGTGGCTCGCGCCACTGCTGACCGGAATGGACGCTACCACCGTCTATTTCGGCGCCACGGCATTGACGGCGGTGACAGACAACGCGGCGCTCACCTATCTCGGGTCGCTGGTCGAAGGCTTGAGCGACGAGTTCAAGTACGCGCTGGTCGCGGGGGCGGTGACAGGTGGCGGACTGACTGTCATCGCCAACGCGCCGAACCCCGCCGGGTTTGCGATCCTGCGCGGCCACTTCGAGGACGAGGCGATTCACCCGCTGGGGCTGCTGATGGCGGCCTTGCTGCCGACCCTCGTGGCGGTCGCGGCATTCCGACTGCTGTGAAGGAGGCATCCATGCTACAGATATGGGTCACCCAATGGACCGACTGGTGGGCGACGGTGCCTGCCTGGTTCGCCGTCCTGCTGGCATTGCCCTTCGGGATCGCCGCCATCGTCCTGCTGGCTGACGGAGTCCGCGAGCGCAGGCAGCGACGCTCCGCCCGCAGCCCGACGTGATTGCGGCCCGCCCCGGGGGAGGCGTCGCCCGGCGCGCTGCCGCGCCGCCGGGCGTCACTTCATCAGGCTGGGCAGGTACAGCGATATCACCGGGAAGGCGATCAGGATGGCCAGCCGCACGACGTCGGCCAGCATGAACGGCAGCACGCCGCGGAAGATGGTGCGGGTGGGAACCTGCGGCAGCAGTGCGTTCAGCACGAACAGATTCATCCCCACTGGCGGGCTGATCAGGCCGATCTCGACCACCACCACGATGAGCACGCCGAACCAGATCGGATCGAAGCCGAGATGCGTGATCAGCGGGAAGAACACCGGCACCGTCAGCAGGATCATCGACAGCTCTTCCATCGCGGTGCCGAGCAGCACGTAGATCACGCAGATGGCCGCCACCACCATGATCGGCGACAGATTCATCGAGGTGACCAGATGCTTCAGATCGCCTGGCATCGAGGTGTAGTTGACGAACTCGGCGAACATCAGCGCGCCGATCAGGATCGTGAACAGCATGGCGGTGGTGCGGCCGGACTCGGCCAGCGCATCGAACAGCGTGCGCCAGGTGAGGGTGCGCCGCGCCACGGCGAAGCAAAGGGCGCCGAAGGCACCGATACCGGCGCCTTCGGTGGCGGTGAACACGCCGCCGTAGATGCCGCCCATAACAACGATGAACAGGCCGGCAACGGCCCAGATGCCCTTCAGGGCGGTCAGGCGCTGGCCCCAGGTTGAGCGTTCGCCACGCGGACCGGCAGCCGGGTCGCGCCAGGTGATCCACAGCACGGCCATGCAGAGCAGGAAGGTGGCCAGGATGCCGGGCAGCACACCGGCCGCAAACAGCTTGCCGATGCTGGTCTCGGTCATCACGCCGTAGATGACCATCAGGGTCGATGGCGGAATGAGGATGCCCAGTGTTCCGCCGGACGCGATCGCGCCAGTGGACAGCGCGTCCGAGTAACCGAGCCGCTTCATGGCCGGATAGGCCACTTTGGCCATGGTGGCCGCAGTGGCGATCGACGAGCCGCAGATGGCGCCGAATCCGGCGCAGGCCACCACGGTGGCCATCGCGAGTCCGCCACGCAGATGGCCGATGAACACATAGGCGGCGCGGAACAGTTCCTGCGACATGCCCGCGCGGGTGACCAGGTTGCCCATCAAAATGAACAGGGGCACCACCGACAGCGTGTAGTTGCGGCCGGTCTCGTAGACCTTGGTCTGCACCATCGCGAAGGCCGGTGCGAAATTCCAGTCGCGCAGGTAAGCCACGCCGAGAAAGCCGATCACACCCATCGA
Organism: Burkholderiaceae bacterium; assembly: GCA_035401985.1. Taxonomy (GTDB): domain Bacteria; phylum Pseudomonadota; class Gammaproteobacteria; order Burkholderiales; family Burkholderiaceae_E; genus Quisquiliibacterium. The sequence continues at coordinate 3,486 of DAONCJ010000288.1, forward strand.
GACGGCGATCGGCACGCGCAGCAATGCCAGGGCCATCATCAGACCCAGACCGATCAGGGCCTCCGTCACGTGGTGCTCGTCTTGTCGGGATCGAAGTCGGGTGCGTCGGCGACCGACATGGGACCGAACATCTTGAACAGGTGGATCAGGCCGGTCACGCCGACCATGACGGTCATGAAGTAGACGAACGGCGCCACCGGGATCTTCAGCACATCGGTGGTGTCGCCATAGGCGGCGATCTTGCCGGCCTTCAGCCACACCAGCCAGGCCATGCCCAGGATGATGGCCCCGCACAGGCCGTGCACGAAGCGGCGCAGCAGCCCGCGAGCAACAGGGCCGAGGATCTTGTCGATGAAGTCCATGGTGACGTGCTCATCCGCACGCGAGACCAGCGGCAGGCCGGCGAAGATCAGCGTCAGCAGCGCCAGCTCTGTGATCTCGAAGGCGCCGCGCAGCGGCGTGTTGAACACGTAGCGGCCCAGCACGTCGGCGAAGGTGAGCAGCATCATGGCCAGCAGCAGCGCGCTGGCAGCGGCTCCGAGTGCCACATCGAGCCAGGAATTCTTGTTGGACACTCGGGCGCCTCCGGCAGAGAATCAGCGGCTTACTTGCCGGCTGCGACGCGTTTGACTTCCTCGCGGAACTCGACCAGGACCTTGGCGCCGTCGACGCCCTTGGCATTGGCCGCCTTGACCCATTCCTGCTCGAGAACTGCGGCGCGCTGGCGCACGCCGGCCACCAGGGCGGGCGTTGCGGGCAGGATGTTCACGCCGGCGGCCTTCATCACGTCGAGCGCCTTGGCATCGGCCACATCCCAGGACTTGCCGAACAGCCGGGCCAGCTTCTCGCCGGAGATCGACATGATCGCGTCCTGGTCCTGCTTGGACAGCTTGTTGAACTTGTCCTCGTTCATGAAGAAGCCGAAGGCCGAACCGTAGAAGCCGCCGGGGAACAGCGTGGCGTGCTTGACCACCTTGTCGAGCTTGAACGACACGACGGACTCGAGCGGAAAGAAGGTGCCATCGGCCACGCCCGAGCTGAGCAGTTCGTACGATTCGGGCGCCGGCTTGACGAAGGCCGAGGCGCCGAGCGCGCGGGCCATCTCTTCGGCCACGCCGCCACCGGTGCGGATCTTCATGCCGGCCAGATCGTCGATGCTGTCGATGGGCTTCTTGGTGTTGAACATCTGACCCGGGCCGTGAGTGAACACGCCGATCAGCTTGACGCCCTTGTATTCGCCGGCCTTGGCCAGGAACTTCTCGTGGATCCGCCAGTAGGCGACCGAATTGATCTCGGCGGTTGCGCCGCCACCGGGCAGTTCGGGCAGCTTGGGCAGCGAGTGACGGGCGGGCAGGTAGCTGGCAGTCACGTAGGAGACATCGACCAGGCCGTCTTTCACCGCGTCCAAGGTGCCCGGCGCGGCGGCCGGCGCCTTGGGCAGCATCTGGAACTTCAGGCGCCCGTTGGTGGCTTTTTCGACGTCGGCGCCCCACTGCGCCAGTGTGACGCTGAGCGAATGGCTGGGCGGCACCCAGCTCGACATCGTCAGCACGGTCTGGGCCGACGCGACGGCCGGCAGCAGGGCGGACAGGGCCAGCGCTGCCACGGAGTACTTCAGATTGCGCAACATGTGATCTCCTCGATACCTGGTCTGACGGGGCGGTCGGCCGGCGCGGTGCGCAGGACCGGAAAATCCGCGAACGCGCTTCTTATCACGTCTGGCGCGGTTTACACATCAGGGTTTGCGCGGTCAACCGGCGCGGCGAGGCGACGGGGACGACCGTTTT
>DAONCJ010000289.1:0-5257 GCA_035401985.1 Burkholderiaceae bacterium
GCTTGCCGGGTATCTGGGCGAACTCGAACGGGGAGCGATGCGCGGCGTCGGCGAGCCGCGGGTGCTGGCCGAGCGCACGGTGGCGGCCACCTGGGACGGCGACCGCCTGCCGGGCCCCTGGCTGGTGCGGCGCGCGATCGACTGGGCGCAGCCGCGCGCGCAGCTGCATGGCAGCGCCACCGTGGTGATCCGTCGCTCGCATCACATCGCCTGCCTCGCGGCTTACCTCGAACCGGTCGCACGGGCAGGGCTGCTGCTGATGCTGACCTGTTCTGACCCCGCCACGGCCAGTGTGGCGCCGTTCGGCGGCACCCAGGCGGTATTCACGCCCAACCCGCTGGCCGTGGGCATTCCGACCTCGGGCGATCCGGTGATGATCGACATCTCGGCGTCGATCACGACCAACGGGATGACCAACCGGCTGAAGAACGCGGGGCAGCTCGGGGCACACCCGTGGTGGCTCGATGCGCAGGGAAAACCGTCCAACGACCCGGCCGTGTTTTTCACCCAGCCGCCGGGCACCCTGCTGCCGCTGGGCGGGGTGGACGCCGGTCACAAGGGATACGGCATGGCGTTGCTGATCGAAGCGCTGACCGGCGGGCTGGCCGGTCACGGCCGGGCCGATCCCGTCGAGGGCTGGGGTGCCACCGTCTGCGTGCAGCTGTGGGATCCGGCTGCCTTTGCCGGCGACGCTGCCTTCACGGCCCAGACCGACTGGCTCGTGGACGCTTGCCATCAGTCGGCGCCGCGCGACCCGGCGGTTCCTGTCAGGGTCCCCGGTGAACGCGGTCTTGCCCGCAAGCGTCAGCAGCTCGAGCAGGGCCTGGCTCTGCATGGATCGATCATGCCGGCGCTGGCTCCGTGGGCGGAGCGTCTCGGGGTGAAGCTGCCGCCATCGCTGCTCTGAGAGACCGGCGGCGCTGAGCGTTGTGCCGGCGGCAGATGGCCCGCAGGCACGCCGCCCACCTCGACGAACCTTAGGGTTCGAATGCCGGCTGGGCACGCAGCTTCGCGGCCAGCCGATCGGCCTTCGGCGCCGCTGCTGAACCGGCTGAGCACAGACGCCTGAACAGCTCGGCGTGCTGGCGATTGACCAGATCGCCGGCGTTGACCGGTTGCCACGTGCTGCCGGGCACCAGCGCCCAGCTGCCATCCGCGCGGCCCACCGCGAGCAGCCGGCGGTCGCCGCGATCGCAGCGCATCGCTTCATAGGACACATTGCGCGCGCCGCTGCGGCTGGTCACGACCAGGGTAAATCGCACCAGTCGTTCCTGGTCGATCGCCAGCGAGGCGCCGTCGACGGCAAAGCGGTTGGTGGTGGTGGGACTGACGTAGAACTCGATCATCGTCTCGCTGGACGGCACGGGCAGCGTCGCCGGCAGCATCGGCTCGATGGCCGGTTTCTGCTCGTCCAGAAGGCCGAACAGCGATTGGGCAGCCGCCGGCTGGACTGCGATCAAGGCGGCCAGTGCCGCCAGGCGGAGCCAGCCCCGCCAGACGGTCATGCGTTTTCTCCAGTCATGCGCTTCCTTCCGCCCCTGACGGTGGCAGTGCCGAACCCTCGACCGCCGGTGCGGCGGGGGCTTCGTCCGTGTCTGGCATGCCCTCGCCGAGTCGGGCGCGGGGACGTGGCCGCTGCCGCAGGAAGCGCAGGGGTTCCTGCGGCTCGAACAGAAAGCGCGCGAGTTCATCCAGCGCCTGACGATAGACGTCGCGCTTGAACTCGATCACCGACTCCAGCGGTATCCAGTACTCGTTCCAACGCCAGGCATCGAACTCCGGATGGTCGGTGGCACGCAGGTGGACATCGGTGTCCCGCCCCACAAGCCGCAAAAGAAACCAGATCTGCTTCTGCCCGCGGTAGTGGCCACGCCACTCCCGGCGCACCCACTGGGTCGGGACCTCGTAGCGCAGCCACTCGCGGGTGCGGCCGATGATCCGGACGTGTTCCGGATACAGGCCGACCTCTTCGTGCAGTTCGCGGAACATCGCCTGCTCGGGCGATTCGCCGCGCTTGATCCCGCCTTGCGGAAACTGCCACGAGTGCTCACGAACCCGCTTACCCCAGAAGACCTCGTTCCTTTGGTTGACCAGGATGATCCCAACGTTGGGGCGGTAGCCATCTCGGTCCAGCATGGGCCAACCCCTCAATCCCTTAGAATGAAACGATTATATAGACGGTCAGGATATGAAAGCCTCGCAGTTTCACGTCTCAACGCTCAAGGAAGCGCCCGCCGACGCCGAGATCGTCAGCCACCAGCTGATGACGCGTGCCGGCATGATCCGCAAGCTCGCCGGCGGCATCTACAACTACATGCCCATGGGGCTGCGCGTCATCCGGCGCATCGAAGGCATCATCCGCGAAGAAATGAATCGCGCCGGTGCCGTCGAACTGCTGATGCCGGTCGTGCAGCCTGCGGAACTCTGGATGGAATCCGGGCGCTGGGAGCAGTACGGCCCTGAACTGCTGAGGGTCAAGGACCGTCATCAGCGCGATTTCATCATCCAGCCGACGTCCGAAGAAGTCATCACCGACATCGCCCGGCACGAGATCCGCAGCTACCGGCAGATGCCGAAAAATTTCTATCACATCCAGACCAAGTTTCGCGATGAGCGCCGGCCCCGGTTCGGCGTCATGCGCGGGCGCGAATTCACGATGAAGGATGCCTATTCCTTCGACCGCAGCAAGGAAGCCGCGCTGGCCAGCTACCAGGTCATGTTCGACGCCTATGTCCGCATCTTCGACCGCATGGGCCTGACCTACCGCGCCGTGGCGGCCGATACAGGCGCCATCGGCGGCTCGGCCAGCCATGAGTTCCAGGTCATTGCCGACACCGGCGAGGACGCCATCGCCTGGTGTCCCGAATCCGGCTACGCGGCCAACGTGGAACTGGCCGAAGCGCTGCCGCTGCTGTCGCAGCGAGCCCCGGCAGGCCAGCCGCTGGTGAACACGCCCACGCCCGGGGCTGCCCGCTGCGAAGACGTCGCCGCACTCCTTGGCCTGCCGCTCACGCTAACCGTCAAGTCGCTGGTGCTGGCGGTCGACCCCGCCGAGGGGTCGGGGCCCGGGGCCGTCGCGCAGATCTGGCTGCTGCTGGTGCGCGGCGATCACGACCTGAACGAAATCAAGGCGGGCAAGGTGGCCGGACTGAAGGGATTCCGGTTCGCCACCGAGGCCGAAATCCTTCAGGCCTTCGGCTGCCCGCCCGGCTATCTGGGGCCGATCAACACGGCGCAGCCGGTCAAGGTGGTGGCCGACCGCACGGTTGCCCTCATGAGCGACTTCGTCTGTGGCGCAAACGTCGCCGGGCACCACTTCACCGGCGTGAACTGGGATCGCGACGTGCTGCCGGCCCTGGCGGCACACGGGGTGGAACTGATGGTCGAGGACCTGCGCAATGTGCGCGAGGGCGACCCCTCGCCCGACGGCAAAGGAGTGCTTGCGATCCAGCGCGGCATCGAGGTCGGTCATGTGTTCTATCTCGGCACCAAGTACTCGTCGGCCATGAACGCCACCTTCATCGACGATGACGGCAAGAGCAAGGTCATCGAGATGGGCTGCTACGGCATCGGGGTCACCCGCCTGCTGGGGGCCGCGATCGAACAGAACCACGATGCCCGGGGGATCATCTGGCCCCGCCGCATTGCGCCGTTCGAGGTCGTGGTTGTGCCGTTGGGCTACGCGAAGTCGCAAGCGGTGCGGGAAGTGGCCGATGATCTGTATCGCCAGCTGACCGAGGCCGGCGTCGATGTGATTCTCGACGACCGCGATGAGCGTCCGGGTGTCATGTTCGCCGACTGGGAACTGATCGGAGTGCCGCTGCGGATCACCGTCGGCGAGCGCAGCCTCAAGGAAGGCAAGGTCGAGCTGGTGCGTCGCCGCGGGCTCCAGTCCGAGAGCGTGCCGGTTGCCGAGGCGATGGCGGTCCTGCAGGCGAGCCTCGGCGAAATCTGATCCTGAAGGTTCTTGCACATGTTCGAGGGATTCGACGAAGGGCGCCTGACGCTCGATCAGTCCGAGATCTACTACCGCAAGGGCGGCAGCGGGCCGCCGGTGCTGCTGCTGCACGGTTTTCCGCAGACCCACGCCGCCTGGCATCGGGTGGCCCCGCTGCTGGCGCGCCGCTACACGGTGGTCGTGCCGGACCTGCGCGGTTATGGCCGAAGCACCGGCCCCGCGCCCGATGCGGCGCACGAACGGTATTCCAAGCGGGCCATGGCCCAGGATGTGCTGGCGCTGATGCGCTCGCTGGGCTTTGCCCGGTTCAGCGTGGCCGGGCATGATCGGGGCGCGCGCGTCGGCTATCGCCTTGCGCTCGATGAGCCAGCCAGCGTGGCCGCATTCGCGCCGATCGACATCGTGCCCACGATCGAGATGTGGGACCGCATGGCCATGGCCGGCGCCTTGCGCAGCTATCACTGGGCCTTCCTGGCGCAGCCCGCGCCGATGCCCGAAACCCTGATCGGTGCCAACCCGGGGTTCTACCTCGAGCATCTGCTGCGGCGCTGGGCGGGCGACTTCAGCGCGATCGAAGGCCCGGCCCTGGCCGACTACCAGCGCAGCTTCGCGCAGCCGGCGACCATCGTGGCCTGCTGCGAGGACTACCGTGCCGGGGCGACGGTCGATGTCGCCCACGACCGGGCCGATCGCGACGCCGGCCGCAAGCTGTCGTGTCCGGTACTGGCGATGTGGGCGATCCGCTACCTGTCCAGCCAGTCGCCGCTGGCGACCTGGCAGCGCTGGGCCGATGAAGTGAGCGAAGTGGCGCTCGACTGCGGGCATTTCGTGGCCGAAGAGCAGCCGCAGGCCTGTGCCGACGCGCTGACCGATTTTTTCGGGTCTGTGCGGGCGTGAACAGACGACGGTTGGCGCAGCCGGTCAGTCGGCGCCGGGTCCGCGGGTTCCGGGCCGGTGCGGTCGCCGCGCTTGTGCTGTGCGCCGCGGCCTTGGGCAGCCCTTTCGCGCACGCCGGCGCCCAGCAGTACATTCCGATGAGCGCGGCGGTGCGCGGCGCCTTGTCGGCCGCGGTGACCTCCGATCGCTCCGCGCCCGAGCCTCAGTTCACGACCATCCAGGAAAAGGTCGACTGGCTGGCCTCGATGTCCGATCGCCTGCCCAGGCGCTGGAAGCCCGACTACCAGACCCGCATCGAATTTCTCAAGACCGTGCGCTACGAAGCCGGGCGTGCGGGCCTCGACCCCCAGCTGGTCCTGGGCCTGATCGAGGTCGAGAGCTATTTCCGGCGCTATGCGGTGT
>DAONCJ010000290.1:0-5249 GCA_035401985.1 Burkholderiaceae bacterium
TATCGCCCGAAGCCAGCGAAATCTGCGGCTGGCCGCCGTTGTCGGTCTGATTTATGGATGAGCCTGCACCCGAGCCCCGCGGTCGAGGACAATGCCTGTTCATTTCCGACTGACCCGCTGCAAGGCCATCGAAGGCCGAACCGCCGGCCTGCCATGCTTCCCATCGCCTTCACCGTTGCATGCCTTGTGCTCACCGCGTCCCTGGTCGTTGCCAGCCGCCACGAGTCGTCCATGGGCACGGCAGTGACCAAGACCGGCGCCAGCCTTGCCTTCGTCGCCACCGCGTGGTCGCTGGGCGCCACCGGCAGCCCGATGGGCCGACTGATGCTGCTGGCGCTGTGTCTGAGCGTGGTCGGCGATCTGTGCCTGCTGTCGCGGCAGAGCCGCTGGTTCCTCGCCGGACTCGGTGTGTTCCTGCTCGCGCACCTGGCGTTTGCCGCGGCGTTCGCGTCCGCTGCGCCATCCATGACCGGCATCGCCGCGGGCGCCGCATTGATGCTGGGCGTCTCGGCCGCTGCGCTGCGCTGGCTGTGGCCGCACCTGGACCGGGTGATGCGGCCAGCGGTCCTGGCCTATGTGGCGGCCATCGCGGCCATGTGTGCGCTGGCGGTCGGCGTCTCGGTCGCGTCGGGACAGTGGCTCATCGCGGTCGGCGCGTTGCTGTTTGCCGCCTCGGATCTGTCCGTCGCCCGCCAGGCATTCATCGCGCCCGCATGGCTGAATCTCGCATGGGGACTGCCCGCTTACTATGCCGCACAGATGCTTCTGGCATGGTCAGTGCCCCACTGACACGCTTGAAGGCCGTGCGCATCGACCTTTCGGGAAAACTGTCATGGCCGTCTCGCTAGACTCTGTCCGCACCTTCGCCCTCAGCCTGCCAGACACGACCGAGGAACCCCACCACGACTTCGGTTCCTTCCGGGTGCGCGGCAAGATTTTCGTCACCATCCCGCCCGGTGAGGCTCTGCTGCACATCTTCCTGCCCGAACACGAGCGCGAACTCGCCCTGGCAGCGCACCCTGACAGTCTCGAGCCGGTGCACTGGGGCGCAAAGGTGCTGGGCGTGCGCGCCCGCCTCGCGCTGACCAGCGCGGCAGTCGTGACGCAGCTCGTCCGGACGGCCTACGACTTCAAGGCAGCGAGCGTGCCGGTCCGGCGCCCCGGTCCGGGCCCCGACACGATCGACGCCTATATCGACGGGTTCCCTCCGCGGGTGCAGACGATCCTGCAATCGGTGCGCGCAACGGTCCGCACGGCCGCTCCGCTGGCCGAGGAGACGATCAGCTACCGAATACCTGCATTCAAGTACCGGGGCGTGCTGGTCTACTTCGCCGCCTTCCATCACCACATCGGGTTCTATCCGCCCGTCAGCGGCGATCCGGCACTCGAGGCGGCGGTTGCCCCTTACGCAGGCGAGAAAGGCAATCTTCGCTTTCCACTGGACGAGCCGATGCCGCTGGCGCTGATTGAGCGCATCACACGGCTGCGCGTGGCGCAGAACGAAGCGAAGGCGCTGGCGAAGCGGCGCGCGAAGAAAGTCCGATGAGAGCGGGCACCGGCTGGACCCGACGCGTGGGCGAGGCGCCTGCTGCTCCGCCCCTTCCGCCGCGATATCCTTCTTCCTCTGCGTCAACCCTCTCGAAAGCCCAACACCATGACTCGCCCAGTTCACGTTGTCGGGGTCGGCATGATCCCGTTCGCCAAGCCCGGCGCCAGCAAGCCCTATCCCGAGATGGCCGCGCACGCGCTGCGCGCCGCGCTCGCCGATGCGCGGCTGGGCTTCGAGGCGGTCGAGCAGGCATACATCGGCTATGTCTATGGCGATTCCACGGCCGGCCAGCGCGCGCTGTACGAGGTGGGCATGACCGGCATCCCGGTGGTCAACGTCAACAACAACTGCTCGACCGGCTCGACCGCGCTGTTCCTGGCCCGCCAGGCGGTGCAGAGCGGCGCAGTGGAATGCGCGCTGGCGCTGGGCTTCGAGCAGATGACACCGGGCGCCCTGGGCACCCACTTCAATGACCGCCCCAGCCCCTTCGAGCGCTTCGACGACGAGACCGAGGCGCTGGTCGGACACGCCGAGGTGCCGCTGGCGCTGCGCTACTTCGGCGGCGCGGGCCTGGCCCACATGCAGCAGTACGGCACGCCGCTGTCCACCTTCGCCAAGATCCGCGCCAAGGCCAGCCGGCATGCGGCCAACAATCCGCTGGCGCTCTTTCGCAATGTGGTCACGCCCGAGGAGGTGCTGGCCTCGCCCTCGATGTGGCCGGGCGTGATGACCCGGCTGATGGCCTGCCCGCCGACCTGCGGAGCGGCCGCCGCGCTGCTGTGCTCGGAGGAGTTCGCCCAGCGCCACGGCTTGGACCGCAGCGTGCGGATCCGCGCGCAGGCGATGACCACCGATTCGCCCGCCACCTTCGAGGCGCACGACATGCGCGAGGTGGTCGGCTACAGCATGGCCAAGGCGGCCGCGAACAAGGTGTACGAGGCCGCCGGCGTGGGCCCGCGCGACATCGACGTGGTCGAACTGCACGACTGCTTCGCCCAGAACGAGCTGCTCAGCTACGAGGCGCTGGGTCTGTGCCCCGAGGGCGGCGCGGCCGGCTTCGTCGATGACGGCGACAACACCTACGGCGGCAGGATCGTCACCAATCCGTCGGGCGGTCTGCTGAGCAAGGGCCACCCGCTGGGCGCGACCGGCCTGGCCCAGTGCACCGAGCTGGTCCAGCAGCTGCGTGGCACCGCCGACAAGCGCCAGGTGCCCGGCGCGCGGCTGGCGCTGCAGCACAACCTCGGGCTGGGCGGCGCGTGCGTGGTGACGCTGTACGAGAAGGTTTGAGCAAACCCAGCGGTTCGAACCCGGCTGTTGCGCCCGGCCGATCTTTACGATTGGCCGAGGGACAACTTTACGATTGGCCGAACCCAAACCTTGCAATCAGCCGGCCCCGGCAGCCGGCCGCCCTTCCAGCCTGAATTCTCCCGGATCGAACACCCGCGTCATCTCCCAGTAGTCCAGCAGCCGCCACGGTGAGGTCACCGTCAGGCGGTTGCGCGAGTTCTTGTACCAGCTCGTCACGCCCGGGTGGGTCCACACCATGTCGCGGGCCTTGGCCTCGAGGCGCCGGTTGTACTCGTCGTGCACTTCCTGGCGGACCTCCACCGACCCCACGCCCTGCTCGATCATCAGGCGCAGCGCCTGCATGATGTAGCGCACCTGGCACTCACTGTGGAAGATGATCGAGCCGCCGTGCGCAAGGTTGGTGTTCGGGCCGTACATCACGAACAGGTTCGGGTAATGCGGTGCGGTCATGCCCAGGTAGGCACGCGGGTCGTCATCTCCCCAGTCGTCGCGCACGGTGTGGCCGCCGGTCCCCGCGATTTCCAGCGGCCAGAGCAGGCGGGACGCCTGAAACCCGGTCGCAAAGATGATCGCGTCGACCGGATGCACGGTGCCGTCCTTCATCACGATGGCGTCGGCGGTGATGTGCGAGATCGGGTCGGTCTCGAGCGTGACGTTGTCGCGCCGGAGCATCTTGTACCAGTGGTTGTCGCGCAGCATCCGCTTGCCGTAGGGCGGATAACCGGGGATGCACTTCGCCAGCAGGGCCTCGTCGCCGCCCAGTTCGCCGCGCACGTAGTCGACGATCATCTCGCGCATCTTGTGATTGGCGGCGTTCAGCGAAATGGCGGGCGTGGGCCAGGACGGATCGGCGTGCAGCGACGCATGAAAGCCGTCGGAACTGGCCCAGAACAGCTGAAAGCGCAGCCAGTTCGAGTAGTACGGCAGATGCTCGAGCGACCAGATGTGGCCGGCGGTGACCGGCAGGTGGTAATTGGGATTGTTGACGGCCCAGTGCGGCGTGCGCTGGAAGACACGCAAGTGGGCCACGTCGCCGGCGATCGAAGGGCCGGCCTGCATGGCGCTGGCCCCGGTGCCGATCATCGCCACGCGCTTGCCGGCCAGTGACGCGCCGCGGTCCCACTGCGCGGTATGGAAGGCGGACCCCTTGAACGAGTCCAGACCCGCAATGGCGGGAATCGACGGCCGGTTGAGCTGGCCCACCGCCGTGATCAGCGACCGGCAGTCGGCCGAGTGGCTGCGGCCTTCGCGATCGGACCAGGTGACATGCCAGCGGGCGCTCGCCTCGTCGTACGCCGCGCGCTTCGCTTCGACGCCGAAGCGGATGTGCGGGCGCAGTTCATACGCCTGCGTGACCTCGCGGATGTAGGCGAGGATTTCGTCGCGGCGCGAGAAGTGCCGGCTCCACCGGTTGTTCGTGTGGAACGAATACGAATAGAAGTGGTTGGGCGTGTCGACCGCGCAGCCCGGGTAGTCGTTCTCGAGCCAGGTGCCGCCGACGTCGTCGTTCTTCTCGAGGATCTCGAACGGAATGCCGAGCTGCTTCAGGCGGATCGCCGCGCACAGGCCCCCCAGGCCGGCGCCGATGACGATCACTTTGAACTCTTCGACCGGCAGCCGGGCCGGATCGCCCTGCCAGTGCACGGCGCGGGTGTCCTCCTCGCCGAAGCTCATCTCCTCGAGCAGCAGCGGGATGTATTCGGCCGGCACGGGCTGGCCGACGCCTGCGCTCATCATCCGCTGCAGCACTTCGGGCGCCGGTCTGGGCGGTGCGCTGCGGCCGTTCGCCGCGTAGTCGTGCAAAGCCGCGACGAGCCGGTCGCGCACCGTCTGCTTGAGCGCCTCGGGCACCGTCTGCAGAAAGTTCCACGGGCCGTGGATGTACGGGGCGACCTCGTCCATCAGCGCCAGATCACCCGTCAGCTGCACCAGCACCATCAGCATCGGCGCGATGTCGCTCTCGGCCAGCGCATTGCGCAGCCGAGCCTCGTCCTGGACCGCGCGCCGCACGGCGGCCTCGAAAGAAATCATCTGCTGCTCCTGGCAATCACGCTGGGTCGTCGGCCGCATCCAGCCCGGCACGCAGCGCCTCGGTGTGCTGGCCCAGCACGGGTGCGGCAAAGGGATCGGGGCCCGGCGTGCGGCTGAACACCCAGGGCCGGGTGAAGCCCTGATAACTGCCCAGCACCGGATGCTCGATGCGCTCGACCATCTGCTGGGCCACCGCCTGCGGATGGTCGAACATGTCGGCCAGCGGCCGGGCGGCGGCGCAGGGCACTTCCTCGCCGAAGTGCGCCTCCCACGCCAGCGCACTGCGGGCGGCAAGCGCCTCACGGACGCGCGGCACGATCTCGTCACGGTGCTGCGCGCGCTTCTTGACGCTGTCGTA
>DAONCJ010000291.1:0-5231 GCA_035401985.1 Burkholderiaceae bacterium
CGCGGCGACGAACTCGCCACTGAGGCCTACCGAGCCCACGGTGATCGAAGGCAGGCCGGTGAGCTTTTTGGCCCAGCCCGCGAAATTGAGGTCGCTGCCTTCGAACTCGGCCTCCCAGAAGCGCCGGGTCGAGCAGTGAAACGCCGTCACGCCGGCGTCCACCATGGGCGTCAGCCACGCCTGCATGGCCTGTGGCGTGAGCGCCAGCCGGGCCGGGAAGTCCTGCTGCTTCCACTGCGACAAGCGGATCACGATCGGAAAATCGGGGCGCGTGGCCGCCCTCGCCGCCGCAATGACATCGCAGGCGAAGCGCGTGCGCTCGGCCAGGGTCGCGCCGCCCCAGCGGTCCGTGCGCTGGTTGGTTCCTTCCCAGAAGAACTGGTCGATCAGGTAGCCATGCGCGCCGTGCAGTTCGATGCCATCGAAGCCCAGCCGCATCGACTCGCCTGCGGCGCGTCCAAACGCCTCGATGGTCGCCAGCACGTCCGCCTCGCTCATCGCCACGCCCGAGGGCCGCCCAGGGCGACTGACACCGGAGGGGCTCTCGAAGGGTGCCGGCGGACGCCAGTCCTGGCTGGCACTGCGCAAGGCGCCGACATGCCAGAGTTGCGGAAAGATGTGACCGCCCGCGGCTTTCACCGCACGCACCACCTCGCCCCAGCCGGCCAGTGCGTCGTCGCCGTAAAAGCGCGGCACACCTGGATCGTTGCCGGCAGCCGGCCGATCGATCCGAACCCCTTCGGTGATGATCAGGCCGACGTCATGGGCGGCACGGCGCTCGTAATACGCGATCGTTTCGGCGGTCGGCACGCCGGTCGGCGCGAACGATCGCGTCATCGGCGCCATCACGATGCGGTTGGGCAGTTGCAGCGGGCCCAGCTGGAAGGGACTGAACAGGGGACTGAGGTGAGCTGGCACGGGAGGACTCCATCACGGAACCTCCGATTATGCCGGGACGGCGCGGCCCGGCTTGCGAACCGGGCGGCCCTGAGGCGCGCGACACGATGCGCTCCTCACACGGCATTGCGCCATGAAATCGCGGCACGAAACCGAGGCTCGAACGGTTTCGTTTCCTTCGTCGGATGACGATCGGCCCAAGGGATTGAAATATCGCCCTCGACAGGGGTGGGACCCGCTCCTAGGATCGACACGGACGGCCGGACGATTTCAGCCTGCAGCACCCGCTGCGTCCGTGCACGGCAGCCGCCTGCCGTTGCGCCCTGCCCCACGCCCCCACCAGGAGACTTCGTGTTCAACAGAGTTCTGATCGCCAACCGCGGCGAGATCGCCATCCGGATCGCCCGTGCAGCCGCGTCGCTGGGCATCGAGTCGGTCGCCGTTCACGCACCCATCGACGCGCTGTCCCTGCATTCCCGGCTCGCGACCCGCGCGCTGGAGATCGGCAGCCAGCTGCCGCGCACCGCAGATCCTGTCCGTGCATACCTGGACATCGACGCCATCCTCGATGCTGCGCGTCGCAGCGGCAGCGACTGCGTGCATCCCGGCTATGGCTTCCTGTCCGAGAACGCGGCCTTTGCCCAGCGCTGCCGCGAGGAAGGCCTGCGCTTCGTCGGCCCCTCGCCCGAGTCGCTCGCGCTGTTCGGCGACAAGGTCAAGGCGCGCGGCTTCGCGCAGAGCCTGGACATCCCGGTGGTGCCGGGCACGCCGGCGCCCTTGGCCAGTGCCGCCGAGGCCGCGGCCGTGGCCGCCAGAATCGGCTATCCGGTGATGCTCAAGGCCGCCGCCGGCGGCGGCGGGCGCGGCATGCGCGCGATCAGCCGACCCGAGGACCTGGCCGAGGCCTTCGCCCGCTGCCAGAGCGAGGCGCAGGCCGCGTTCGGCGACGGCTCGGTGTTCCTCGAGAAGCTGGTGCCACGGCCCCGGCACATCGAGGTGCAGGTGCTGGGCGACGGCCAGGGCAATGTGGTGCATCTGTTCGAGCGCGACTGCTCGGTGCAACTGCGCAACCAGAAGGTGGTCGAGGTCGCGCCCGCGCCGAACCTGGACGCCGGCCTGCGCCAGCGCATCCTCGGCGATGCCATCAAGCTGGCCAAGGCAGCCCGCTACGAAAACGCCGGCACGGTCGAGTTCCTGGTCAATCCGCAGACGGGCGAGCACTTCTTCATCGAATGCAACCCGCGCATCCAGGTCGAACACACCATCACCGAACAGGTGATGGGATTCGATCTGGTCGAAGCGCAATTCCGTATCGCCGCGGGCGCCACTCTGGCCTCGCTGGGGCTGGCCGACCAGGCCGCGGTCGGCACGCCGCGCGGGTATGCGATCCAGGCGCGCATCGTCGCCCAGGGCACCGGCACGATCGTGGCCTACCGCGAACCCTCCGGCCCCGGCGTGCGGGTCGACGCCTGCGGCTATCTGGGTCTCACCCCGCCGCCGCAGTTCGATCCGCTGCTGGCCAAGCTGATCGCCCAGTCGGGCTCGGCCCAGACCTTCGAGTCGGCGGTGGAACGCACGCTGCGCGCGCTCGATGAGTTCCAGATCACCGGGGTGGCAACCAACACGGCACAGCTGCGCAGCATCCTCAACGATCGCTCGTTCCGGGCGGGCGATGCGCGCACCTCGCTGCTCGACGAGATCGCCGCGGCCGCAGGTACCGCGCGCCCCGAGGCAGGCGCGGCCGCAGGACCGCTCCAGTTCCTCGACCAGCAGGCCGCTGCACTCGGACGAGGTCCGGGCGCAGCCGCCACCGGCCAGCCCGCTGAGCAGCCCTCGCTGTCGGTGCCCGACGGGCACCAGGGCGTCGAATCGCCGCAGTCGGGGTCGGTCATCGAATGCCTGGTCCAGAACGGCGCAACAGTGTCCGCCGGCCAGACGCTGCTGATCATCACCGCGATGAAGATGGAAACGACCGTGGCCGCGCCCTGTTCGGGGGTGGTGACAGACCTGCAGCCGCTGGCCGCCGGAGACCTGGTATCGGCCGGCCAGATCGTCGTGGTGATCCGGCCCACCGCCGGCGCCTCGACGGGCGCTTCCGCCGCATCCAGCGCCGAGGGCTGGGGACCGATGCTCGCCGACGTCGCCGCGCTGCAGGGCATGGCGCACGCCCGCCTGGCGCCGGACTCCAAGGATCCGGGTGTCGTGCGCCAGCGCAGCCGCGGCAAGCTGAACTGCCGCGAGCGCATCACGCTGCTGCTCGATGACGGCAGCTTCCGCGAGATCGGCAGCCTCGCCGGCTTCACCTCGTACGACGAGGACGGCAACATCGCCGAGTTCACGCCAGCCAACCAGGTCGGCGGACTGGGCCGCATCAACGGGCGCACCGCAGTCGTCTGCGCCGACGACTTCACCTCGCGCGGCGGCCATGCCGACGGCGCCATCAGCAGCAAGAACCGCTATCTCGATGGTCTGTCGGTCGAGATGCAGGTGCCTTCGATCCGACTGCTCGACGGCTCCTCCGGTGGCGGCAGCGTCGCCACGATGGTGCCCAAGCAGGAGAGCAGCGCCGCCAGCAACGCTCAGGAGAGCGTCGGGGCAATCAAGGCGGGCCGCCCGCGCGTCACCGGCGGCGGCGGCTCATTCCTGCCGGCGCACCTGGGTGCCACGCTGTACGCCGAGCAGCTGCACAAGGTGCCGGTGGTCAACATGCTGCTGGGCAGCGTGGTGGGCATCGGCGCGGCCAAGGCCGTGCTCGGTCATTTCGCGGTGATGGTGCGCGACCTGGCCCAGCTGTTCGTGGCCGGCCCCCCCGTGGTCAGCCACGCGATGGGCTACGAAGTCACCAAGGAAGACCTGGGCGGCTGGCATATCCACTGCCGCAACGGCTCGGTGGACAACCTGGCCGAAAGCGAGGAAGAGGCCGTCGAGATGGCGCGCCGCTTCCTGTCCTATCTGCCCTCCAGTGTTCACGAGGCGCCGCCGGTTGTGGCACCCGACCCCGCCGACCCGCCCGATCGCCGCGACGAGGAGCTGTTCACGCTGATCCCGCGCAAGCGCACGACCACCTTCGACGTGCGCCGCGCGATCCGGCTGATGGCCGACAAGGATTCGTTCTTCGAGATCGGTTCGCTGTGGGGCACCGACCAGGTGGTCGGGTTCGTGCGCTTCAACGGCTACCCGATGGGTGTCATTGCGTCCGACAGTCGCCATGTCAACGGCGGGGCGCTGACGGCCGACGGCTGCGACAAGTTGCGTCGTCACCTCGATCTGTGCGACCTGTTCCATCTGCCGGTGCTCAACCTGATCGACAACCCCGGCTTCGCGGTCGGCATCGAACACGAGATCGCCGGCACGATCCGCAAGGGCGGCGAATGGATGATCGCGTTCGCGCAGGTTGCGGTGCCGATCTTCTCGGTGCTGATGCGCCGCAGCTTCGGCGTGGCCGGCAACAACTACGCCACGCCGCGCGCGCAGGCCTCGATGCGCGTGGTCTGGCCGGCCGCCGATGTCGGCGGCATCCCGCCTGAAGGTGGGATCGAAGCGGCCTACAAGCGGCAGCTCGCCGAAGCGGCCGACCCGGCCGCCCTGCGTGCCGAGATCAATGCCCGCATCGAAAGCGCGCGCGGCCCGATCGGGCCGCTGAACCGCTTCCAGATCGAGGAGATGATCGATCCGCGCGACACCCGCCGGCTGATCTGCGAATGGGTGCAGGACGCCTATCGGATCGTCTCGCAGCCGGCGCGGCTGGTGCCCCGGGCGCTGCAGTTCCGGCCCTGACACTCATCATGAAAGCAAACGCCATGCGCATACCCGGACTTTCCGCATGACCACCGCACCCGATCACGAGCGGCTGGTCGACGAACTCGCGCAAAAGCGCGCCCGCGTCCATGCGATGGGCGGCGCTGCAAAACTGGCAGCGCGCCGCGCGCAGGGCGTGATGAACGCCCGCGAGCGCATCGCCGCACTGTGCGACCCGGGCAGCTTCAGCGAAATCGGCGAGTTCGCCATATCGACCCGCGCCGAAGACGCCGAACGCACGCCCGCCGACGGCATCGTCACCGGCTACGGCGCCGTCGACGGCCGCGACATCGCGGTGGCCTCGTTCGACCTGACGACGCTCGGCGCATCGTCGGCCGCGCACAACATGGCCAAGCTCGGCTACCTGCGCGAACACGCGGTGCGTTCCGGCATCCCCTGCGTGTTCCTGATCGAATCAGCCGGTGCGCGGATGCCCGACATCCAGGGTGCGCGCGGCATGGGCCGCATCGGCATGTCGGGCCAGCGCGGTCGCGATCGCAGTTCGCCGTGGATCTCTGCGGTGCTCGGTCCGTGCT
>DAONCJ010000292.1:0-5224 GCA_035401985.1 Burkholderiaceae bacterium
GGAAAGCCGCGCGCACCGGCGTGGCCCGCAGGTCGGTGAGCCCTGGAGCCGAGGTGCCGATCAGCACGATCCGGTCCTTGAACCGCGACCATTCCACGCGGCCGTCGAGCACGTCGCCGGCCGACACATACGCGAAGCGCTGGGCCGGGCCCCGGCGGTCTTCGACCCGCCCGGCGAACGGCACCATCACGGTCAGTGCATCGGACAGCGGCAGCTGCAGCGCGCCGCGCTCGCCGCGCAGGCTGAGTGCGTCGCCGGTCAGGCGCAGACTGGCCGTGCCCAGCCATTGGCGCAAGACCGCCACCGCAAACGATTCGTAGAGGCCGCCCTGGTATTCGGCCAGCAAAGGCAGCGCACGCACCGTGCCGTCGCTGTCGATCAGCGGATTGAAGAACCCGACGCCGGCGGCCACCTGCTGCAACGAGGCAAGGTTGGCCCCGTAGCCGTCCCATTCGGTGACGCCGGTGCCCAGCCCCGCCAGCGCCTGGCTGGACAGCACGGCCGGCGGCAGCGAGCCGCTGGTGCGACCGCCGCGATCGGAGGTGAAGTAATAGCCGAGCACCACCGGACGGCCGCGCAGCCGCTCGGCCAGACGGGTGTCTTCATCGGCCTCGCGCTGCGGCTCGGCGAACACGATGTCGATGCCGACCACCCGGGCGCCCCCGCGATCGACCAGCGACGCGGCCAGCTCGCCCATCCGGCTGCGGTCCCAGGGCCAGCGCCCGATGCGGGCGATGCTCGCTTCATCGATGTCGACGATGACGACGCGATCATCCGGTGCAGACGAGGCAAGCCGCAGACGGGTGTCGTAGATGGATTGATCGAGCGTCTGGAGCAGCGGCGCCGGCACCAGGTCGAGAATGCACAGCGCCGCCACCGCCGTCAGGCAAAGGCCGAGGAGCCGTCGTCGCAAGCGACTGAGCAGGCGGGCCGCGATCATCGGCACGCGTCCACTCAGTCCGGCTGAACGCGAAACCTGACCATCGTCCCGGACAGTTCGATCAGATCGCCGTCGCCCAGCAGCCGCGACGTCAGTCCGATCGATTCGCCGTTGACCAGCGGGAAGGCGAGGCCTTCGAGGTGCGTGATGAAGTAGCCATTCTTGCGGCGCGACACCACCGCGACGTGTCCCGAACCGTGAACCGAGATGATCGGCCGGTCGATCATCACGGTCTGCCCGGGCGGCGCGTGGTTCAGGTATTCAAGCCGGGCCGGTCCCATCGGCGCATCCCCGTCCGGCTCGGCCGCGCGTCGCTCCATCATGAAGCGCAGCCGGTAGACCCCGATCTCGATCAGATCGCCGTGGACCAGCAAGTGCTCGGCGATCGGCCGCCCGTTCACCAGCGTGCCATTGCGGCTGCGCAGGTCCCGGACCACGAAATCCGTTCCGCGGCCCTGGATCAGCGCGTGTTCACCACTGACCGTCAGGTCATCGAGCGCGATGTCGTTGTACGGACGCCGCCCGACCGAAATCGATTCCTTGATGATCGGGATACTGCGAAGCAGAAGGTCCCCGGCGCTGAGCACCAGCTTGGCGGCCACGGTTTTTTCGTGATGCTGCATGGTCATCAGATCAGCGGTTCATTTCGCAAAGGGAAAAGCCGACCTGCCGCGACAGGGTCGCGGGGCGGGCATCGATGAAGAGCTTGAACCCTGGCCGCCTCACCTGGCTGCGGCCGGCTGGCCGGGAACCTTCAGCACCAGCGCAGTGACATTGTCGTGACCACCCTGCGCCAGCGCCCGTTCGATCAGATCCTTCACCAGTTCGTCCGAGCTCGCGTCGCGTGCCAGCAGCCGGGCGATCTGTTCGTCGGCCACCATGTCGGTCAGTCCGTCTGAGCACAGCAGAAGTCGGTCACCGCCCGCCAGTTCGAATTCACCATAGTCCGGCTGGACCGTAGGCTCGACCCCCAGGGCACGGGTCAGCACTCCGCGCATCGAGGACTGGCGCGCCTGATCGGGATCGGACAATCCGGCGTCGATCAGGGCCTGGCCGACCGAGTGATCGCGGGTCAACTGATAGAGGCGTCCGGCACGCATCAGATAGATGCGCGAGTCGCCGACATGCGAGAAGCGCAGTGCGCTGCCGCAGATCCAGGCCACGGCGAGGGTCGTGCCCATGCCGAGGCATTCGGGACGGCGCGCCGCTGCCGCGAGGATCGCCGCGTTTGCCGCGTGGACAGCTCGGGCGAGCTGGTCATGGGGCTGATGGGTCTCGTCACCGAAGATTTCGTCGGCGAGCGCGCGGGCGATCGTCTCGACCGCGATGGCGCTGGCCACCTCGCCGGCGTTATAGCCGCCCATGCCGTCGGCCAGCGCGATCAGGCCGATGCCCGGATCGATCCGCCAGGCGTCCTCGTTGTGAGCGCGGCTTCGGCCGGCATCCGACAGCCCGGCCCATTCGCCAGGCAGCAAAGACCCGGAGGGCGCTGCGCTGGCGCTGAGGGCCGTCGAGCGGGTGTCGAGATGGAGGGCACTGTCGGTCATGGTCCAACTCTAGAACCGAGCGCGGCCGCCCCTAAGGAACAATTTCATGAACGGCCAGATGACTCCGCCAAGCGGTGCGGCAGGCGTGTGGACGTGGCAGGCGCACGACCTGAAGCAAGTCGGCAGGGCGCCCGGGCGTCGCCCACGCGGGATGTCCGGGTGGGCGAACCTGCCTGGAATGCGTTCAGTGAGCGCGCGCGTGGTGTGCCATGGCCGCCTTCTTGCGGCTCAGCATGACCCAGCCGATGAGCAGCACCACGACGACACCGGCGATGCCGAACGCGACCGGCACTTTGGCCGCCGGCAGACCGAAGCCGGTCGCCATGGCGAGCAGGGTGTCCTTGACGGCCGGGTCGTCGACAACGATTTCACCGGCAATGAAGCCCAGCAGGCCGGCGCCAAGCCAGACCACGACCGGAAACCGTTCGATGACCTTCAACAGCAGGGTGCTGCCGAAAATGACCAGCGGGATGGACATGGCCAGGCCGATGATCAGCAGCATCGTATCGCCCTTGGCTGCAGCGGCCACCGCGATCACGTTGTCAAGGCTCATCACCAGGTCCGCGATCAGGATGGTGCGCACAGCCGCCACCATGCCGCCGACTTCCTTGCCGTCATCTTCGCCTTCGTCCTCGGGCAGCAGCAGCGTGACCCCGATGTAGATCAGCAGGACGGCGCCGATCAGCTTCAGCCATGGCAATTGCAGCAATTGCGCGGCAACCAGCGTGAGCGCGATCCGCATCACGATGGCGGCGCCCGAGCCGATCATGATCGCCTGCTTCTGCTGCTTGGGCGGCAGTGACCGCGCGGCCAGCGCGATGACCACGGCGTTGTCGCCGGACAGCAGGATGTTGACCCAGACGATCTGACCAAGGGCCAGCCAGAAGGCGGTAGAGCCGAATTCCATTGTGTCTCCTAGAGCTGCCGCGGGCGCGCGCGGGCAAGTGTTGTGATGGCGCCGGGGAAGGGGGGAATTGTGCTTCGAAAGAGGGGGGTTTGGGTAGGGGAGGCGTGTCGGTCCACGTTCGCGCTTCCTTGGGCCGGGCCCACGCAAGTGCTGCGCGAAGCGGTCGTTCGCCCGGAAGTGCTTCGTTGCACAGGATCCCCGTCGATCGCATCCATTCGGTGGTCTGGTCCGACGGCGTCGGCGCATGGCCTGATAGGGGTTCGCATGAAGAGGGGTGCTTGCATGTCCGATCGTCTTCCCGATGAAAAAAAGGCCGCTTCGAGGGCCCCTTTTTTTTTGCTCACGCGGTTCCGAAGTTCCGCCCGCCAGCGGGGTTCGGCCACGGCCGGATGCACTTCGACTGGCGAGGCGGGTGCTTAACGACTTGTGCGTCATTCGCCGTCACTGCACATGAACCATTCATGCGCGCGGGGGTGATGCAAGTGCCCCCCCCGCGGCGGGTGCGTCGGACACGAATCGATCATCGGTGGGCTTACGTGGGCATTTCCTGGGCGAGAACTTCAGACCCGCAAGACTCAATATTCAACATTCAAACGATATATTGAGTCATTGGATCAAATACGACAGCTTCGATTGATTCCGAGATTGATACGGCTTAATTCACACTTTGAAAACGTCGAATGGTTTTACATCACTTGAATGTGACTAAATGTCATCTCCTTGAAAAATAAACGATTTATCTCTATGGCCTGAATATTGCTTAGCGTGTGTAGCAGTGCCATTTCAATAACAGCCTTCAGGGGGATCAATGAAAAAACTCGCCGTACTACTCGCCACCGCTGCGGTCGCCTCGACCGCCAGTGCCGCTACCATCTCGTACAACTTCACGAAGGCGCTGCAAACCACCGAGATTTCACAGACCGGCAACCTGGGTCTGTTCGATACGACTCTGGGCACCCTTACGGGCGTCTCGCTGGTTCTGAGCGGATCGAACAGCACGCTTCTGTCGCTCACGAACAATGCAGCCAATTCGCAGACCACGAGGGCCACGTCGACGACCGACCTGTTCTTCGGCAGCTCGCTCGACGCTCTGCATGGAATCCTCGCAGCGGCGAATCCGGAAATCTCGCTGGCGGTAACGACCGGTTTCGTCACGCTCGCTTCCGGCGCCACGCAAAACTTCGGGCCGTTGACCGACTCTGGCACGCGTACCTTTGGCCCCCAGTTCAATGGCATCCTCGCGAGCTTTGGGCAGGCTGGCGGCGGCGAGTTCGCGGTTAATTGCAATTCGTTGAGCGGCATCGCCATCCTGGGTGGCGGCGGCAATATCGCCTCGAATCAAGCAACTGAAGCCGGTTGCGGAGCCGCGATCGAGTACACCTATACCACCCGCATCACACAAGTCCCGGAACCCGGTTCGCTGGCTCTGATGAGCCTGGCCATTGCCGGCCTGGGCTTCGCGGCTCGTCGCCGCAAGGCTTGAGAACGGCTTGATTGGGTGGGCGCCTCAAGGCGCCCATCTGCCAAGCAAAAGGGGGCCGTCGTAACGGCCCCCTTTTTTCATCGCCTCTCGACAGTCAGAGGCCTACCGTGGATCGGACTAGAGCAAACCCTTCATCAGCTTGGCCATCTCCGACGGATTGCGCGTCACGGTGAACCCGCACTCTTGCATCACCGCCAGCTTGGCGTCCGCGGTGTCAGCCCCGCCCGAAATCAGCGCACCGGCGTGCCCCATCCGCTTGCCGGCAGGGGCCGTCACCCCTGCAATGAAGCCCACCAGCGGCTTCTTCATGTGGTCCTTCCCCCAGCGCGCCGCAATCGCCTCATCAG
>DAONCJ010000293.1:0-5204 GCA_035401985.1 Burkholderiaceae bacterium
GAAGTACATGCCCTTGGCGCGCGCGACCATGCGCGGTTCGCTCTTGAATTCCTTGTTCGGCGAAAACGGCATCCAGTGCGACTGCAGCGCGGCGGCAGTCAGATTCGAGTCGTGGTGTCCCATGGCGTTCCTGTCGAGTGATGGCGATCGATGCCCGGCGCGGTTGCCACGCACGCAGGGATGAGCGCTGGGGTTTTCCCGGGATTGCGCCCAAATGAAATTTCAACAGATAATTTCATTTGTGTGAATACCGGGAATTCCCGTAGTCGGATTCATGAAAAAAAATGCCACAAAGGCGGTTGATCGCGCTCTCGGCCATCAGATCAGAGATCTTCGCCGGGCAAAAGGCGTGACGATCCCCGAGCTCGCCGCGCGCATTGACCGCTCGGTGGGATGGCTGAGCCAGATCGAGCGCGGCCTGTCCGAGGTCACCATCAGCGCCTTGCATCAGATCGCCGAAGCGCTCGAAGTGCAGGTCGCCTGGTTCTTCGCGGCCAGCGAACCCACATCCAGCGAAGAAGTGGGCATCGTGGTTCGACGGAGCAACCGGCGCACTCTGGATTTCCAGGGCTCGGGCGTGCACGAGGAAATGCTGTCCCCGTCGCTCAATGGCGAGCTGCTGCTGGTCGAGACCACATTCGCGCCCGGCGCGTCCACCGGCGACCGCGACCGCGAGCGGCGCGGCGAAGAGGCCGGACTGGTGATGTCCGGAACGCTCGATCTGTCGGTCGAAGGAAAGCTGCTGCGGCTGGAAGCCGGCGACAGCTTCGCATTCACACGGCGCGGCCCGCACCGCTGCCACAACCCCGGAACGATTCCGACAGTGGTGCTGTGGATCACGACACCACCGTCGTACTGACCCATCGATTTGATCAACACACAGCGCACGGCACCGCCCCCGTGGGGGCGCAACCGGCCAGCAGACGAGGAGAGATGATGATGCACGTCACACGCAGACAGATGATCCAGGGCGCCGCGTTCGGCGCCGCCGGCAGCCTGTTCGGTTTCCCGATGCACGTCGCCGCGCAGGCGGCGAAGGGCGGCCTTCTCGTCATCGGCACGACGCAGCGCGCGCGCCATCTCAACTCGGCCGTGCAGAGCGGCATTGCGACCATGTCGCCGTCGGCACAGATCTACGCGTCGCCGCTGCGCATGAGCGCCGACTACAAGCCGATGCCTTACCTGGCCGAGCGCTGGGAGCTGTCCGCCGACAACCGCAGCGTGCGCCTGAATCTGCGCAAGGACGCGGTGTTTCATGACGGCAAGCCGATCACCGCCGAGGATGTGAAGTTTTCGCTCGAGACCATCCGCGACAACCATCCGTTCCGCTCGATGTATGCGCCGCTGAACGCGGTCACGGTCAGCGATCCGCACACCGCGGTTGTCCGGCTGTCCGAACCGCATCCGGCGCTGCTGCTGGCGATGTCGACCTCGCTCACGCCGATTTTGCCCAAGCACATCTTCGGCGACGGCACCGACGTGAAGGTGCATCCGCGCAACACGAACCCCATCGGCTCGGGCCCGTTCCGGCTGATCGAATTCAAGCCCGGCGAGGTGATCGTGCTCGACCGCTTCGACCGGTTCTTCATGAAGGACGCACCCAGCCTCGAGCGGATCATCATCCGCGAATTCAAGGATCCGGCCAGTCTGCTGCTCGCCTTCGAGCGCGGCGAGGTCGACCTCTATTCGGGCCTGGTCGATGCACGCGACATCGCGCGGGCGCGCAAGGTGCCTGGCGTCACGGTGAAAGCCGGTTCCGCGCCGGCACTGGGCGCCCTGGTCTGGCTGGCGTTCAACACCAAAAGCCCCAAGCTCGCCGACAAGCGGGTGCGCCAGGCGATCAACTATGCGATCGACAAGAAGATGATCGTCGACACGCTGCTGGGCGGCATGCCCCGGCGCGCCACTGGGCCGATCGCATCGGGCAGTCCGTTCTACAGCGCGAATGTCGAGCGGTACGACCTCAACCTGGCCAAGGCGGCACAGCTCCTCGACGCCGCCGGACTGAAGGCGGGCGCCAATGGCGTGCGGATGTCGCTCGACCTCGACTCGGCCCCGGGCGTCAGCGACGTCAGGGTGACGCAGGAGTACATCAAGCCGGCGCTGGCCAAGGTCGGCATCGAGGTCAATCTGCGCCAGTCGCCCGACTTCCCCACCTGGGCGCGGCGCGTCTCGAGCTATCAGTTCGACATGACGATGGATTCGGTGTGGAACTGGGGCGACCCGGTGATCGGTGTGCATCGCACCTGGCTGTCGTCGAACATCCGACCGGGCGTGATCTGGTCGAACACCCAGCAGTACGCCAACCCGAAGGTCGACGAACTGCTGGCGGCGGCGGGCCGCGAGATGGACGTCAAGAAGCGCAAGGCCTTCTACGACGAATTTCAGCGGATCGTCGTCGACGACTGTCCGGCGGCCTTCCTGCTCGAGGCGAATTACCACCAGGGCGCGCACGGCCGGGTGAAGTCGCCGCCAGTGGGCATCTGGGGCATCAACGACGCCCTGCTCGAGACCAGCGTCGCCAAGAGCTGAGCCGACGATGTACCGAACCCTCTGGGCGGTGGCGCGCCGCCTGGGCCTGGCGGCCGGTCTGGTCCTCGCGGTGCTCGCGGTCAACTTCACGCTGATCCATGCGGCGCCGGGCGACCCGGCCATGGTGATCGCCGGCGAGATGGGTGGTTCGGACGAGGCCGCCATGGCCGAGATCCGCAAGGCCTACGGCCTGGACCGGCCGCTGCCGGCTCAGTTCGTCACGTATCTCAGCCGCAGCCTGCACGGAGACCTCGGCCGAAGCTACCTGCTGAACCGGCCGGTGCTCGAACTGATCCTCGACCGGATCGGACCGACGATCCTGCTGG
Source organism: Burkholderiaceae bacterium (assembly GCA_035401985.1). Classification (GTDB taxonomy): domain Bacteria; phylum Pseudomonadota; class Gammaproteobacteria; order Burkholderiales; family Burkholderiaceae_E; genus Quisquiliibacterium. The sequence continues at coordinate 2,859 of DAONCJ010000293.1, forward strand.
TGTTCACCGCGCTGCTGGCGGCCATCACGATCGGCACGCTGCTCGGGGTGCTGGCCTCGCGCAAGCCCGACAGCATCTTCAGCGGCGTGGTCACCGTCACCTCGCTGGTCGGCTATGCGATGCCGGTGTTCTGGACAGCGATCCTGCTGGTCATTTTGTTCGGCAAGGTGTGGCCCGTGCTGCCCATCGCGGGCATGCGCGATGTCCGCCTCTACGGCGGCCTGTGGGTTCGCACGCTCGACGTGCTGCATCACCTGGTGCTGCCGGCCGCCACGCTGGCCATCGTCTACGTCGCGCAGTACAGCCGACTCGCGCGCACCAGCATGCTCGAAGTGCTGGGATCGGACTACATCCGCACGGCGCGTGCCAAGGGGCTTGGCGAAGGACCGGTGGTCTTCAAGCATGCGCTGCGCAATGCCCTGATGCCCATCGTCACGATCGCCGGACTGCAGTTCGGCCACCTGATCTCGGGTGCACTGCTGGTCGAGACGGTGTTCTCGTGGCCGGGCATGGGCACCCTCGCCCTCGAATCGATCCTCGGCCGCGACTACCCGGTGCTGCTGGGCATCCTGACCTTCTCCGCGATCCTGGTGATCGTGGCCAACCTGCTCACCGATCTCAGCTATCGCTGGCTCGACCCCCGACTGCGCGGCCGATGAATCCCTCTCCCCCTCCCGAACCGGTCAGCGTCCTGTCGCCGGGGCGCGAAGCCTGGCGCGTGTACACGCGCAACAAGGCCGCCATGCTCGGACTTGCGCTGCTGGCGGCGCTCACCGTGATGATGATCGCAGGGCCGGGCCTTTACGGCGTCGTGCCCTCCGAGATCATCGGCGCGCCGTTCACCGAACCGTTCATCAATCCGAACTCGTGGCTGGGCACCGATTACCTCGGGCGCGACATCCTCGCCGGCGTGCTGGTCGGCGGACGGGCCACGGTGATGGTCGGTCTGGCCGCCGCGACGGTGACTGTCAGCATCGGCGTGACGGTCGGCGCGCTGGCCGGCTATCACGGCGGATGGATCGACACCGCGCTGTCGCGACTCACCGAACTGTTCCAGGTGCTGCCCACGCTGCTGTTCGCGATGGTGCTGGTGACGCTGTTCTCACCCACGCTGCTCACCGTCATCCTGGCGATCGGCCTGGTCAGCTGGACCGGAACCGCGCGGCTGGCGCGCGCCGAGTTCATGCGCCTGAAGGGCCTGGAGTTCGTCAGTGCCGCCCGCGCCATGGGTGCCAGCCCGCTGCGGCTGATGCTGCGCGAGATCCTGCCCAACGCACTGCCACCGCTGATCGTGTCGGCGACGCTGATCATCGGCGTGGCCATCCTGTTCGAGGCCGGGCTGAGCTTTCTCGGCCTGTCGGATCCCAACGTGATGACCTGGGGTCTGATGATCGGCAACAACCGCCGCTACATCCTCGACTGCTGGTGGGCGGTGACCTTTCCCGGCGCCGGCATCTTTCTCACCGTGCTGTCGGTGAGTCTGATCGGCGACGGCCTCAATGACGCGCTGAATCCGAGAATGCATCTGCGATGAACGCCGTCCAGTCCACCATTGCCACCGGGCCTGCACAGACGCAGTCTTCCGGCCCGAACGATTCCACGCAGGCGAACTCCGCGCAGCCGCTGTTGGAGGTCCGCGATCTGGGCGTCGAGTTCCAGACACGAAGCGGCATCGCCCGCGTGCTCGAAGGGGTGAGCTTCACGCTTCACCGCGGGCGCACGCTCGGGCTGGTCGGTGAATCCGGCTGCGGCAAGAGCATCACTGCTCTGGCGCTGATGCGCCTGATCCCGCAGCCGCCGGGCCGGATCACCTCGGGCACCGTGACCCTGGGCGGCCGCGAACTGATGTCGCTGCCCGAGCACGCGATGCGTCGGATCCGCGGCGACCGCATGTCGATGATCTTCCAGGAACCGATGACGTCGCTGAACCCGGCGTTCACCGTCGGAGATCAGATCGCCGAGAGTCTGCGGCTGCATCAGGGGCTGGGCCGCAAGGCGGCACTTGTTCGCGCCACCGAAATGCTCGACGCCGTCGGCATTCCGTCGAGCGCCAGCCGCGTGCACGAGTACCCGCATCAGTTCTCCGGCGGCATGCGCCAGCGCGTGATGATCGCCATGGCGCTGGCCTGCCGCCCCGATGTGCTCATCGCCGACGAGCCGACCACGGCGCTCGACGTGACCGTGCAGGCGCAGATCTTCGACCTCATTTCCGATCTGCGCGAAATGACGGGCACAGCAGTGATCCTGATCACCCACGACATGGGCGCGATCGCCGAAATGGCCGATCGCGTGGCCGTGATGTACGCCGGCCGCATCGTCGAGGAAGGCGCGGTCGACGATGTGCTG
>DAONCJ010000294.1:0-5200 GCA_035401985.1 Burkholderiaceae bacterium
CGGCATGGTTGCTGGCGAAGCCCTCGGGCGTCAGTTCGTCGCCATGCAGACTGCCGCGCTGCGCAACGCTCGCAAAGCCGTCACCGATCTCGACGCCCTTGACGGCGTTGATGCCCATCATCGCAAAGGCGATGTCTGCGTCCAGCTTGTCGAAGAGGGGTTCGCCCCAGCCGGGCGGAATGCCGTCGGCCTCGACATCGATGCGGGCGCCGCAGGAGTCGCCGTCACGGCGCAGCGCGTCCATGTAGGTTTCAAGACGCGGCACCACGTCGGCATCGGGCGAGAAGAACGGGTTGCGCGGCACCTCGTCCCAGGAACCGAAGGGAATCTCGATTTCGCCCAGCTGGCGCATGCAGCCGCGGATCCGGGTGCCGTGGTGCTCATGCAGCCACTTGCGTGCGATGGCGCCCGCGGCCACCACGGTGGCGGTCAGGCGGGCCGAGGACCGCCCGCCTCCGCGGTAGTCGCGGATGCCGTATTTCTGCCAGTAGGTGTAATCGGCGTGGCCCGGCCGGAACGTGACCGCCAGATTGCCGTAGTCCTTGCTGCGCGCATCCTCGTTGCGGATCAGCAGGCTGATCGGCGTGCCCGTGGTGCGGCCCTCGAAGACACCGGACAGGATCTCGACCCGGTCGGCCTCCTGGCGCTGCGTGACGTGGCGCGACGTGCCGGGACGCCGGCGGTCGAGCTCGGGCTGGATATCGGCCTCCGACAGAACCAGCCCCGGCGGGCAGCCGTCGACGACGCAGCCGATGGCAGGACCGTGAGACTCGCCAAAGCTCGTGACGGTGAAGAGGTGTCCGAAGGTGTTGCCCGACATGAGGTTGAACTCTTCCGTTGAGGCCAAACCGGCCGATTATGGAGGCCGCCTGATGGAGGCGCCCTGATGGACGCATCCCTGATGCAGGCGCCCTATAGCGCGTGCGACAGCCCGACCCGCAGACGATGGATGACCGTCTCGCGCGGCAGCAGCGCCAGCACGGCCTCGAGCGCCGGAGTCTGGGCGCGGCCGAACACCAGCAGGCGCATGGGCATGCCGAACTGCGGCATCTTCAGTTTCTGGGCGGCGACCACCTGCTTGATCGCGGCCGAGATCGCCTCGCGGGTCCAGTCGATGTCGGCGCAGGCTGTCGCGAAGGCATCCAGCGCCGGCCGCACTTCGGGCTTGAGCGTTTCGGTCAGCTGCTCGGCACTGGGATGCGGCACCTGGTAGAACATCATCGCCAGCTCGGCGATCTCCTCCAGCGTGGACGAGCGGTCCTTCAAGAGCCCGCAGACCGCGGCCAGGTCGATTCGGGCATGGGCCGGCTCGGTCGGCTGGACCCCCCGCCGGGCAAGGCGCGCGCTGACATCGGTCGCGATCGCCTCGTTGGCCAGCGCCTTCAGGTGATGGTTGTTCAGCCAGCGCAGCTTGTCGAAATCGAACCGTGCCGGCGAGCGGCTGATGTGCTGACCATCGAACCATTGCACGAACTGCTCGCGGGAGAAGATTTCCTCGTCGCCATGGCTCCAGCCCAGCCGCGCCAGGTAGTTGATCACCGCCTCGGGCAGATAACCATCTTCGTCGTACTGCATCACCGACACCGCGCCATGGCGCTTGGACAGCTTCTGGCCATCGGGTCCATGGATCATCGGCACGTGACCGTACTGGGGCAGTTCGGCCCCGAGGGCCGCGAGGATGTTGATCTGGCGCGGCGTGTTGTTGACGTGATCGTCGCCGCGGATGACCTGGGTGATGCCCATGTCCCAGTCGTCGACCACCACGCAGAAGTTGTAGGTCGGCGTGCCGTCGGAACGCGCAATGATCAGGTCATCGAGTTCGCCGTTCGCGATTTCGATCGGTCCCTTGATCAGATCATTCCAGCTCACGACACCGTCTTTCGGATTGCGGAATCGCACCACCGGTTCGACGCCCGCCGGAGGCGCCGGCAGCACCTTGCCGGGCTCGGGACGCCAGCGCCCGTCGTATCGGGGCTTCTCGCCATGGGCTTCCTGCGCCGCGCGCATGGCGTCGAGTTCTTCCCGCGAACACCAGCAGGGGTAGGCCGTGCCGGCCTGCACCATCTGCCCGATCACCTCCCGATAACGGGGCATCCGCTGCATCTGGTAGAACGGCCCTTCATCGTGGTCCAGGCCGAGCCAGCGCATGCCGTCGAGGATCGCCTGGACCGCCTCGGCAGAACTGCGCTCGACGTCGGTGTCCTCGATCCGCAAAATGAAAGTGCCGCGATGATGGCGCGCAAAGGCCCAGGCATACAGGGCCGTGCGGGCACCGCCGATGTGCAGAAATCCGGTCGGGCTGGGTGCAAAACGGGTACGAACCCGGGTATTTGTCTCGGTCATGGTGGAGAATTCTATCCAATGTGCGAGAGCGCACGACCGTGTCCGTCAGGCGGGTCGCAACGCGCCTCGCGGGAATGAGGTAAAAGGCATTGCTGGACACTGGGGATTGCTCTTGAATAGTTTTCTGACATCGCTGCGTGCGCTCACGCCCGATCTGCTGACATCGATGCTGCGTGGCATCGAAAAGGAAGGCCTGCGCGCCACGCGCGACGGCATGCTCGCGCTGACCCCGCATCCGGCGGGACTCGGCTCGGCCCTGACGCATCCGCACATCACCACCGACTTCAGCGAGTCGCAGCTCGAGCTGATCACCGGAGTCCATACCACCGCGCAGGCCTGCGAGGATGAACTGACCCGGATCCATCAGGCGGTGTTCAGCCACCTCGGCGACGAACTGATGTGGGGCAGCAGCATGCCCTGCCGGCTGCCCGGGAATGACGACGAGATCCCGCTGGGCCGGTACGGCAGCTCCAACGTCGGACGCTCCAAGACGATCTATCGCAACGGACTGGCGCACCGTTACGGCCGGCGCATGCAGACCATCTCGGGCATCCATTACAACTTCTCGCTGCCGCAGGGCGCGTGGAGCGCACTGCAGGCCGCCGGCGGTGGCCAGGGATCTGTCGAGGCCTACCGCAATGCGGCGTACTTTTCGCTGATCCGCAATTTCCGGCGCCATTCATGGCTTCTGCTGTGCCTGTTCGGGGCATCGCCGGCGGTGTGCCGTTCCTTCGTGTCGGGGCGCCGGCATGCGCTGTCGGAGTTTTCGGCCGACACGCTGTATCTGCCCCATGCGACCTCGCTGCGGATGGGTCCGCTGGGCTACCAGAGCGAGGCGCAGTCGGCCTTGCCGGTCAGCTACAACAGCCTGCGGGGCTACGCGCAGTCGCTGAACAAGGCGCTGACCGAGCCCTATGCGCCCTACGAGGCGATCGGGGTGCGTGACGGCGACGACTACCGCCAGCTCGCCACCACCTTGCTGCAGATCGAGAACGAGTTCTACGGCACGATCCGCCCCAAGCGCAGCATCCGCTCCGGCGAGCGACCGCTTCACGCGCTGGGCGAGCGAGGCGTCGAGTACGTCGAGGTCCGCTGCATGGACATCGATCCGTTCCAGCCGGTCGGCATCACGGCCGCGACGATGCGCTTCCTCGATGTGTTCCTGCTGCACTGCCTGCTGAGCGACAGTCCGCCGGACAGTCCTGAAGAGATCGCCAGCCTTGTGATCAATCAGCACCGGGCCGCCGATCGCGGTCGCGATCCGCAGACCCGACTGGTCCGCCAGGGTGACGAGTGCTCGGTGCGCGAATGGGGCGATCAGCTGCTGGGCGAGTGCGCCCCGATCGCCGAAGCGCTCGACCAGGCCCATGGCGGCAGCGCCCATACCGACGCGCTGACCTCGGCGGCACGCATGCTGGCAACGCCATCGCTGGCGCCTTCAGCCCAGGCCCTCACGGCAATGGCCCGAAGCCACCAGCGGTCTTACCTCAAATTTGCACTTCATCAGTCGGTCGAGCACAACCGCTCGCTGAAGGCATCGGGAGGCGACACGGCCACGATGGCCCGCTTCGAGACCATGGCGCGCGAGTCGATCGCCGAGCAGGCGGCCATCGAAGCGGCCGACACGATTCCGTTCGAAGCTTATCGATTGAAGTATCTCGAGCAGGATCTGATGGACGGGGGTCAGTTCGGCCTGCCGGCCTGACCGCGACTCATGACCCTTGCCTTGCGGGGCCTGCCGATCGGCACGCGGATCCTGCTGCTGGTCCTGGTCGTCTGGCTTCCCGCAGCGGCCCTGCTCACGTGGCTGCTCTATGCCGATGAGCAGAACGCCCAGGAAGCCGCCCGCGAGAAAGTGGGCCTGATATCCGCCTCCGCGAGCGACAACACCCAGCGGTATCTGCTGCAGGTCGGCACGATGCTCGAACGCCTGGCGCGGCGCCCGCTGGTCCGCGCGCTCGATCCGCAGCGCTGCGATCCGCTGATTCCCGAATACATCGAGCTGAATCCCTCGTTCGCCACGCTTGTCGTGCGAGACCTGAACGGCCGACCGGTGTGCTCGTCGATCAGCCAGCCGATCCCGGACGTGAGCGGACCCGAGTTCCCGTGGTTTCAGCAGGGGCTGCACAGCGACGGGCTGTCGGCCAGCGAGGCGGTCTTCTGGCCGCGCACGGGTCGCTGGGTCACGGTACTGACTCACCCTGTCGTCGACGAGGCCGGACGCAAGATCGCGCTGCTGCAACTGCCGGTCGATCTGCTTCGCCTCGGCGAAGAGCTGACGCGCGGCGTTCCGGCCAATGCGCTGGTGACGGTGATCGACAAGTCGCGCGCCGTGCTGATGCGCTCGGCGGAGGCGGTCAACTATGTCGGCAAGCGGCCCGAGCGCAGCGACGCCGACCCGACCGCCGGACTCATCCAAGGCTTTGTGACGACCCCGGGCCGCGATGGGGTGATGCGGCTTGTCGCCTTCAATACGGTTCCGGGTGTGGAATGGCGCGTGGTGGCCGGCGTGCCGGAGGCCGACGTCCTTGCCGAACACCTGAGCACCCGGCGGAGGTCGATGGGCATCGCCTTTGGCGCGCTGCTTGCCGCGCTGCTGCTGTCGTGGCGGATCGGCACGGGCATCCGGGCGCCGATCGCGCGTCTCGCCCAGGTGGCGTCCCGGGTCGCCGGGGGCGACCCGAGTGCTCGCGCGGCGGTGGGCGGGCCGGTCGAGATCGAAGCCGTCGCCACACAGTTCAATCAGATGCTCGACAGCCGGGATGCCCGCGAAGCGTCGTTGCGTGACAGCGAGGCACGCTACCGTGCCGTTGTTTCAGCCCTGGCCGAGGGCATCGTCGTCTGCGATCGGCAAGGA
>DAONCJ010000295.1:0-5187 GCA_035401985.1 Burkholderiaceae bacterium
CGACATCAGGCCCTGGGCGGCCAGCGTCTCGGCATAGGCGCCGATGCGCCCGACGTGCTGCACATTGCGAAGCGTGACGAGCGCGACACCGACCTCGCGGGCGATCGTGGCCGCCTGCGCCATGACGGCGTTGGTGATCGGCTGACCGTATCCCATCTGGCCGTCGAAAACCGCGAAGGGACCCACGCCGCCGACCCGCACAGGCATCTGGTTGGGGCGCACGAGGCCGGCCTGCCGATGGGCCAGGTAGGTGGGAATCAGGCCAATGCCATGACTGTCGTGGCCGGCCAGATTCGCGCCCACCAGATGGCTGGCGATCTGATCGGCCTCGGCGGCCGAGCTGCCGGCGGTGGTGAAGATCGTGGTGACGAAGGCCTGAAGGCGATCGGCATCGGCAAATATCGTCATGCGGTTTCCTTGATGGGTGCGACGACGCGGGCTTGCGCGCTGCCGTGGCGCAGCAGGGCGCCGGAATGCACCCCGGTCTGCTCGTCGTTCTCGATGGTGATTCGAAGGCGGAGCAGGGTACGGTCTCCGAAGTTCAGGCAAGCGTCAATTCCGCGTCGGGACACAGCGCACCGCGCGCCGCAATTTCGGCACGTGGAGATTGCCCTTGCCGGGTCAGCCGGGTCGCGCCCCGGCCGACGGCTGCTGTGAGGGCGGATTTGAGTGCGTGGGCGGCTGCGGCTGCGGCGGCGACGGCAGCAGCATCAGCGCCAGCCATCCGGTGGCGCCCACGGCGAAGGAAACCCAGAGCGTGGCGCTGCCCCAGTGATCGAGTGCGAGGCCGAACAACAGCGGTGCGCCGGCCTGGGACAGCTTGCCAGGCATCGTCAGCACCCCCTGGCGGGCGCCGAATCCCTGCGCCCCGAAAAGCACCAGCGGCAGCGCACCGCGGGAGACTGCCAGGATGCCGTTGCCCAGGCCATACATCAGCGCATAGACGGGCGCCAGCGGCGCTCCGCCGGCCAGCAGAATCAGCGCTCCGAGCGGATGCGCCATGGACGCGATGCGGGCGGCCCGCAGCGGTGGAACACTTCGCAGCGGACCCAGGTCGAGCAGGCGGATCGACACCTGCGCGGGACCGACGATCGCGCCGACCGCCACCGCCATCGCCAGCGACATGCCGGCCGACTGCATCAGACGGGGCAGGTGCGAAGCCATGGCGGTGCTGAGGAAATAGGTCGTCATGAATGCGATCGACAGGAGCACCGTCGTCAGCATCGGACGGGCCAGCGCGGGTGCGGCCTCCGAGGGGGCGGACCCCGATTTGTCCGATCCGGCCACCGCGCCCGCCGGCGCGCGTCGCCCCGGCAGCCACGCGTTCAGCGGCAGGGCGATGAGTAGGTGAATCGCCGCCCAGGCGAAGCAGGCGCCGCGCCATCCCCATTGCGCCTCGATCAGAGTGGTCAGCGGCCAGCACAGGGTGCCAGTGAAGCCGGTGATCAGCGTGATGCCTGTCATGCCGCGGCGCGCCTCACGCCCGTGCAGGCCGACCAGCGTGCTGAACGCCGCTTCCAGCAGACCGCCGGCCATCGCAAGACCCATCAGCGTCCAGGCGGCGAACAAAACGATCGGGCCGTGCGCCAGACCCATCGCCGCCAGGCCGGCGGCAAACATCAGATTGCTGCCGATCAGCACTTCGCGCCCGCCGCGGCGGTCGACGAGCCGCCCGCTTGCAGGCCCGAGCACGCCCGAGATGACGAGCGACAGCGAGAACGCGGCATACACCGCCGAGGGCGCCAGGCCGAGTTCGCGCGCCATCGGCACGGCCAGGATGGCGGGCAGGAAGAACGACGATCCCCAGGCCACCATCTGGCTGAGGCCGAGCATGACGACCGGGCGGGTGCGCGAGGCTGCGGGCGTGGCGGCGGGTGCGGGTGGGGGTGCCGGTGCGGCCGCGGGTTCGCTTTCCGGGGTCGCGTTCAAGACGGTCCGATCATCCTGCGCGTTGTCCGCGCTCGATGCGCGCCGTTTCAGCCATCGGGATGAAGCCAGGCGTCCATCGCATGCAGGCTGTCGAAGGCTGCGACATCGCCGCCATCTTGCATGTCGGCGGCCTGCGGGTGCTTCAGGTCCGGACGCTTGAGCCAGGCCGCCTGCAGGCCCGCCAGACGGGCGGCGCGCACGTCGAGCAGCCAGTCGTCGCCGACATGCAGCGTGGCCGACGGCGCGGTGCCGGCGGCACGGCAGGCCTCATGGAACATCCGCGGATCGGGTTTGCTGAAGCCGATCCGATGGGCGCTGATGCAGTGATGGAAGTACCGGTCGAGGCCGATGGCCGCGATGTCGGCGTTGCCGTTGGTGACAGCGACCAGCCGATAGCGCTGCGACCAGCGTTCGAGCACCGGTGCCACGTCCGGGTACAGGGTGACCTGCTGGCGGGTGGTGAGGAACACCTCGAAGGCGGTATCGGCGAGCGCCGCCGGCTCGTCGGCTTCGAGCATCGAGCGCCGCAGCATCTCGTGGCGCATCCAGCTCATGTCGTGCGCATGCTCGGGGTGCTCGGCCAGCAGCGTTTCGCGCAGGCGCTTGCGATTAGGAGGCGTGTAGCGGGCGGCGGTGGCCGGCGCATGAAGCGAGAGCCAGTCCTGCAGCGCCTGCTCGGCCTTCAGCAGGGTCGGCAGCACGGGCCACAGGGTGTCGTCGAGATCGAGGGTGATCGCCTGGATCGACGGGCAGGCATCGCGTGATTGGGGCATGGGGGCAGTCTAGCAACCCTGGCCGCGCCACGCCCCTGCCGCCGTCTCGGGTGCGGGCCTGTGCGCAGCGTGCGCGGCGTGCGCGGCGTGCGCGGCGGCGCGGTAGCATGGACCCCATGTGCGCCAACTACGCTCCCACGCGTCCCGATCGGCTGCGCGCTGTTTTCGGTGTTTCGCCAGAGCGCGACGATTATGTCGACGACAGCTATCCCGGTCATGTCGCCCCGGTCATCGTGGGGGCGGGCGGCGCCCGCCGCGCCGAGCTCGCGGTCTTCGGGCTGATCCCGCCCTGGTCGCGTGACAGCCGGAATTTTCGCCAGTGCTACAACGCGCGCAGCGAGACGGTGGGCGAAAAACCGAGCTTCCGCCATGCCTGGAAATCCCGTCAGTGGTGCGCGGTGCCCGCTGACGGCTTCTATGAGCCGAATTATGAAACTGGCAAGGCCGTGCGCTGGCGCATCGAGTCGGCCGATGATGAACCGCTCGTGATCGCCGGGCTCTGGGAGCGCTGGCGTGCGCCCACCGGTCAGTGGTCGACCTCGTTCACGATGCTGACGATCAACGCCGACGCGCATCCGCTGATGAGCCGCTTCCATGCGCCGGGCGACGAGAAGCGGTCGCTGGTGCTGCTCGAGCCTTCGCAGCTCGACCAGTGGCTGCAGGCGGACCTCGAGCAGGCCCAGCAGATGCTGCGGCCCTTCGATCCGGCGGCGGTGCGCTGCTTTCCGGCGCCGCGCCCGCCGCGGGCGGTCAAGCCGAAGGCATAGGCCGGGCAGGGGGACCGACGCTTGTGCGGCGCAGGGTCGGCGCCCGCATCGGTCGATCGGAGGCGTTCAGCGCAATGACCGCTCAGATGCGAAACGACTCCAGGGTGGCGCGCTGCCGGCCGGCGGCGTCGAAATTGTCGGCAGCCAGCCACCGGTCGAAGGCAGCCCGCAAGGCCGGCCATTCGGTGTCGATCATCGAGAACCAGTGCGTGTCGCGACTCGCGCCCTTGACCACCATGTGCTGGCGGAACTGGCCTTCATAGCGGAAGCCGAAACGGCCGGCGGCATGGATCGAGGGCGCATTGAGCGAATTGCATTTCCATTCGAATCGCCGGTACCCGAGTGTTTCGAATGCGTAGCGCGCGAACAGGTACAAGGCTTCCGTGGCGACGCGCGTGCGCGAGATCGCCGGCCCCCACAGGATGCTGCCGATCTCGATCACGCCATGCTCGGGCGTGATCCGCATCAGCGTCTGGCGGCCTTCGCAGCGACCGCTGGCCCGGTCGATTACGGCAAAGGCGAGCGGGTCATCGGCCGCCGCGGCCCGTGCCAGCCAGCGGTCGAAGTCGGCCCGGTCCCCGGGCGACTCGAACAGATAACGGAACCGCGCTTCGGCGCCCGGCGCCATCGAGGCCTCGAACAGCTCATCGCCATGGCGGGCTGCATCCAGCGGTTCGAGCCGGCACCAGGCGCCTTCCAGCGGCACGCGTTGCGGACGAGGGCAGGGCTTCCAGTCGGAGAGGTCGGTCATTCGGGACTCGATGTGAAGCAAGGGGTTTCGAGCCTACGTGAGCAGGCCTCGGCGGTCCAGCCGGCGCGAACCGTGGGCACCTGCGCGATCGCGGTATTCTCCCGGTCACCCCCGGGCCCCGGCCCGACCGTCGCCACCGTTTCCGGAGATCTTTCATGTCCCGCCAATCCGCCATCGAACGGGCCACCGGCAAGCTCGATTCGGGCGAACTCTTCGAGACCCTGTCGCGGCGCGTCGCGATGCCCACCGAAAGCCAGAACGACGAGCGTGGCCCGCAGATGCAGCAGTACCTCGACGACGAGATGATCCCCGCCTTCAAGGCGATGGGGTTCTCCTGCCAGGTGCTGCGCCATCCCAAGGCGGGCGCGCCTTTCCTGATTGCAGAACGCATCGAGGGCAAAGACCTGCCCACCGTGCTGGGCTACGGACACGGCGACGTGATCCGCGGCCAGGACGACCGCTGGCGACCCGGCTTGTCGCCCTGGCGGCTCACCGAGCGCGATGGCATCTGGTATGGCCGCGGCGTGGTCGACAACAAGGGGCAGCACACGATCAACATGCTCGCGATCGAGTCGGTGCTGGCCGAGCGCGGGCGTCTGGGCTTCAACGCCCGCTACCTGCTCGACATCATCGGGCAGATCCGCTCGGAAAATGCCGTGTTCATGTTCAACGATGCCGGCTCGCCAACGCTGGTCCGGGAAGATGGCGAAGCCCGCCACCACGGCGGCAACCTTCATGGGATTGATGCCGGGGGCCTTCGCCCAGGCGAAGTAGTCACGGTCACTCCAGCCGTGGCGGCGATCTTCCCACGAGTTGCGGGGGTTGGTGGCGGAGTCGGTATCGGTCGTCATTTGCAGGGGTCCTTTCATGTTACGACAGTGCGTAAGATATATCGTAAGATAGTACTTTCAAGAGGCGCCCCCGAAATTGTTTTCGCCTCCGGGAAGACGGCATTCTCCTGCGGGTT
>DAONCJ010000296.1:0-5177 GCA_035401985.1 Burkholderiaceae bacterium
CTCCGGACAGATCGACGGCCTGTCGGTGCTTGACCACGACACCGTCATCACCGGCGTGCGCTTTCGCGAGAGCGGACTGCTGCTGCGTTCCGAACGGGTCGCCGACACCGCCGACTCCGAATCCGCAGGCCGGCGCCTTGCCCGACAGATGGCTGGCAGCGGCGTGCACACCCTGGTCATCCTGGCGTGCGGTGTCGACATCAACGGCAGTGCGCTGATCGCCGGCATCGCCGCCGAACTCGGCGACTCGGTCAAGCTCGTCGGCGGGCTGGCCGGCGATGACGGGGCCTTCCAGCGCACCTTCACGATGTGCGGCACGACGGTCAGCGATCGCGAGGCGGTCGCACTGGCAATCTGCGCCGACTCGATCGCCGTTGCGCACGGCACCTTTGGCGGCTGGGAGCCCTTTGGTCTGGCACGGCGCATCACCCATTGCGAAGGCAACCTGCTGTTCGCGCTCGATGACGAGCCCGCGCTTGCCATCTACGAACGCTATCTCGGCAATCATGCGGCCGACCTGCCGGCCGCCGGGCTGCTCTTTCCCCTCTCGGTCATGGATCCGGACCAGAAGCCGATGGGCCTGACCCGGACCATCCTGGGCATCGACCGCGATCGAGGCGCGCTGCTGCTGGCCGGCGACCTGCCCGCGGACGGTTTCGTGCAGCTGATGCATGCCAGCACCGACCAGCTCGTCACCGGCGCCGAAACCGCCGCCCAGGCGACGCTGGCACGGGTGGCGGCTGCCGGTCCGGGGCTGGCTCTGCTGGTGAGCTGCATCGGGCGCAAGCTGGTGATGGGCACGCGCACCGATGAAGAAGTCGAGGCGGTGGTCGACATTCTTCCGGCGGGCAGCCGGATCGCCGGGTTCTATTCCAACGGCGAAATCAGTCCGATGCTCGAGACGGTCGGCTGCGGGCTCCACAATCAGACCATGACGATCAGCTTCCTCCACGAACGGGCATGAATCCGCTTTTTGCGCGGCAGCTGCGCCGCCGACTTGGCGTCGATCCGCCCGAGTCGGTCACGGAGCTGCTGAGCTCGCTGGCCAGGCTCATTGACCAGGTCGCACCCGACAGCCCCGAGGCGGCCCTCGTCCGCCAGCTGCCGCACTTCTTCGAGACCGTCGAGCAGACCTACGTCCAGAACGAACGCGACCAGGCGCTGCGCAACCGAAGCATGGCCATCAGCTCTGCCGAGCTGAGCGAAGCCAATCAGCGCCTGCGCGAGTCCTCGTCCAGGCAGCAGGCGGTCATCGACGCCATGCGTGCTACCGCCGACCGCATGCTGGTGTCTGCCGGCAAGCCGGCGCTGGCGGCCGGCGAAACCTCGCTCGAATCCCTGTCCAACACCGTGGTCGAACTGGTCCGCGACCGCGAAGAGACGCGCCGTCGCCTGGCCGAAAGCGAGTCGCGCTTCCGGGCGCTCACCGCCATCTCGTCGGACTGGTACTGGGAGCAGGATGACCAGCTGCGCTTCGTGTTCGTCTCCGCCGGTGCCGAGGCGGTGCTGGGCCGCGATCAGGTGCTGCTGGGCCGTCGACGCTGGGAGACCGAATCGGCGCGCATCGAGGGTCCGGAGATGGCTGCGCATCGCGCCGATCTCGAGGCGCATCGACCCTTTCGGGACTTCGAATACCGGCTTCAGTCACCCGAGGGCGATTCTCACTGGATCTCGATCAGCGGTGATCCGCTGGTCGACGCCGAGGGCCGCTTCATCGGTTATCGCGGCACCGGCAAGGACATCACCGAACGCAAGCGCAACCAGGCCCAGATTGCCGAAAATCTGCGGCTCATCGAGGCCCTGCTCGAATCGATCCCCGACGCGATCGCCATCCGCAGCCGCGATGCAGCGACGTTGCGGGTGAACGCAGCCTACCAGCGCCTGTTCGCACCGCAGGGCGACTCGCTGCTCGGTCAGGTCGAACTGCCGCCCGCGCTCGGCACGCCTCAGCAGTTCGCCGCCGAAAGGCGGCTTCTGGGCGCAGGCGGCGTGCACCGCTGCCAGGTGCAGATCGAAGCGGGCGGCGATCAGCCGGCTCGTGTGTTTCTGGTGCAGCGGGCGGCCTTCTCGGCCGACGACGGCGTGATCGCCGGTCTGGTGATCACCCTGACCGACATCACCGAGCTCGAACAGACCCGCCGTCAGGCCATCACTGCCCAGCGCACCGCCGAGCAGGCGATGAAGGTGAGATCGCAGTTCCTGGCCAACATGAGCCACGAAGTGCGCACCCCGATGAATGGCGTGCTGGGCATCGCCGGCATGCTGCTCGACACTCCGCTGAACGAGAGTCAGCGCGAGCTCGCCGTGCTGCTCCAGACCTCGGGGCGGGCGCTGCTGACGATCCTCAACGACATCCTCGATTTCTCCAAGATCGAAGCCGGCAAGGTGACGCTCGAATCGACCCCGTTCGATCTGCGGGCCATCGTTCAGGCGCAGGTCTCGCTCTTCGAAGCGAGCGCCATCGAGCAGGGCCTGGAGATCCGGCTGTCGCTCGATCAGGGTCTGCCGACGCAGGTGATGGGCGACCCGACGCGCCTGGGCCAGGTCCTGAGCAATCTGATCGGCAATGCGCTGAAGTTCACCGAGCGCGGCCACGTCGAAGTCAGCGTCGAACCGGCTGCGGGGCCCGCCACCGACCTGATCCGGGTCGAAGTGCGCGACACCGGCATGGGTGTCGATCCTGCCGTGCAGGCGAAGATCTTCGACGCCTTCTCGCAGGCTGACAACAGCACCACCCGGCGCTTCGGCGGAACAGGACTCGGCCTGGCGATCTGTCGCGACCTGGTGACGATGATGGGCGGCGAGATCGGCGTGGACAGCGAGCCGGGTGTCGGCAGCCGATTCTGGTTCACCGTCCGCCTGCCGGGCGTGGCTGAAATCGAACGCCCGGCCGGACGGGCAGATGCCAATGCCCTCGTGCCCGCCGTAAAACCGGCCGCCGGCGCGGCTTCGACCGCGGGCAGGGCCTCCGGCACCGGGACCGCAGCACCTGTCCAACTGGCGCCGCTGGACCTCGACATCCTGCTGGCCGAAGACAATCCGATCAACCAGCGGGTGGCCCAGGCGATGCTCACGTCGCTGGGCTGCCGGGTGACCGTCGTCGGCGACGGCCAGGGGGCCATCGACGCCGCGTCAGCATCCGACTTCGATGTGATCCTGATGGACTGCCACATGCCCGGGGTCGACGGCTTCGGGGCGACAGCCGCCCTGCGTGCTGCCGAAGCCGGCAGGGCGCACCGGATCATCATCGCCCAGACCGCGATGGCCATGCAGGGCGACCGCGAGCAGTGCCTCGCGGCAGGAATGGACGACTACATCACCAAGCCGTTCTCGCGCACCGATCTGCATGTCCTGCTCAGCCGCTGGAGCTCCGGCGCGGTCAGGTCGGCCTGAAGCCCGACGATCGCCGGGTCCACGACGACGCGCTCACTCGCGATAGGTGAACGGAAACATCTGCTGGCGCACAAAGCCCTTGGGCATGTAGTCGCCCAGGACGCCATAGTGCGCGGGGAAGCGTCGATCCGACTGCACGGCGGTGCCGAGCAGGTGATCGATGAACGCGAAATGCGCCGCGTAATTGCGGTCGATCGCCTCCCGGTCCGAGCTGTGATGCCAGTGATGAAAATCCGGCGTCACGATCAGGTACTTCAGCGGCCCCCAGGGAAGGCTGACATTCGAGTGGTTGAACACCGCCTGGAAGCCGACCACGATGATGTAGGCATCCATCACCTCCTTCGAGAACCCCAGCACATACAGCGGCCCCAGCACAGCCACCCGCGTGAACACCAGCTCGAGCAGATGCATCCGGGAACCGGCGATCCAGTCCATCGTCTTGGTGCTGTGATGGACCGCATGGAAGCGCCACAGAAAGGGCACCTCGTGGTACGCGCGGTGCGTCGCGTATTGCAGCAGATCGGCCACCAGCAGGATCAGCAGCAGCTCGAGCACGAAGGGCAGTGCCTGGATGGCCTGCTGCAGCGGCGGATAGACGGCCCAGCCGAAGAAGCGGTAGATCAGGAAGTTCACCGTCAGCAGGATCAGCCCGACCAGGAAATGGTTGACGATGAAATGCATGAAGTCGGTCTGCCACTCGGCGCGGAACACCGGCTGCTCGCGATACAGCGGGAAGACCTTCTCGATCAGCACGAAGATCAGGGTCGAGCCGAGCAGATCGAGGATGAACCAGTCGAGCCCCACATACGGCGTGTGGTCGGGGAAGTCGCCCACCGGCACCTGGTGGCCGCCCAGTGCGAGCGTCACCGCAAGCAGCAGCAGGCTGGCCAGATTGAGCCAGCGCGTGCGCCCCAGCACCAGGTTGCCAAGACCGATCGCTCCGCTGAGCAGCATCGCACCGAGCATCACCTGGCGCAGCAGGTCGACCGAATACTTCTGGCGCAACCGGGGCGTGGTCAGGTACTCGGGAAAGTGAAAGGCCAGCACGCCCAGAAAGCACAGGACCGACAGCGAGAACCCGATCACGCCGGTGACCCGGCCTCGGCCGATGCGCAACTCGCCGGACTGCGCGAACATTCCAACCACCCGCTTGATGAACTGCATCGGCTCTCTCCCGAATGGCGGACGGCCCGCCCCGCCGGGATCCTCGCATGCGCCCGGCGCGTCCGCCAGCGGGCTTTCGCGCCGCGCCTTGGCGCGGCTTGAGCGAAGGCCTGCCTGTGTGCATGATTCGGACTTGAAGTCCCGGCCGCGGCTGATGATCCGCGGCACGGCGGCGCATTCGAGCAACCCGGGGATTGGCGACGCAGCGGCAGGCGGCCGATCTCCGTTTCCGGGATCGACAGGCATGAATCAGAACGCTTCCACCCCTGCCACGGCGCCCGCCGGCAATCGGCAGCCTCCGCGCGATGGGCTCAGTCATGTGAAGGGCGACACCTCGGCCGAGCTGTCACCCCTGACGATCCCGGCATTCCTGGCCCAGGCGGTGGCGCAGGGACAATCCCGCGAAGCCGTCGTCTTTCGCGAGCAGAACGTGCGATGGAACTGGAACGAGTTTGCCGAGCGGATCGACGAGCTCGCGGCGGCTCTGCTGGCCCTCGGGGTGGAGCGCGGCGACCGGGTCGGCATCTGGGCGCCCAATCGCGTCGAGTGGCTGGTGACCCAGTTCGCCACCGCACGCATCGGATCGGTGCTGGTCAACATCAATCCCGCCTATCGGCTGG
>DAONCJ010000297.1:0-5164 GCA_035401985.1 Burkholderiaceae bacterium
TTCGTAGTTCAGCACGAACTGGACGGCAATGCGGGCCCTGCCCGGCCAGTCGGCATGGGGCGGATTGCGGCCGTAGCCGACGAGGTCGCGGGGATAGGCTGCGTTCATCATGACCAGTGGATAACCGACGCAAGGCAGGCCGGGCGGCCCGAAGCGGCGATTATCGCGCGTCCTCGTCGAAGACCAGCGGGGCGAGATCGGGCTGGCGCGCCGGCGCTGAAGGCGAGACCACCTCGCGCAAGATCAGAGCCGGCGCCGGCAAGCCGCGGGCATCGCGGCCCAGCACCCGGCGGATGCGCTCGCCCAGTGGCGGATGGGTCGACAGCCAGCGATGCCATCCGCCCGGCCCGTTGAACCAGAGGTGGGCAAACCGGCGCGGCCCTGGAAACCGCCGCTCGCCGCGGCGCATCTGCTGCTCCTGCCAGCGCAGCTTGCGCAGCGCGCCGCCCAGCCCGTCGGCCTGGCGGGTCAGCCGGACCGCTGCCGCATCGGCCAGATGCTCGCGCTCGCGGCTCACGCCCGCCTGCAGCAGCCGGGCGGCCACCCAGCCGATCGCCCCGACCGCCATCAGCGTGCCTCCGGCGAGCCAGCGCAGCGGGTGCAGCGCCAGCGCACGCTGCCGCGGATCGTCGGTTTCGATATCGTCGACCCCCGCCAGCCAGCGGCCGTACTGATGCACGATCAGCACGCCGCTGACGAAGGCGGCCAGGCGCATGTTCAGGGCGACGTCGCCGTTCAGCACATGGGCGTATTCGTGCGCGTAGACGCCCTGCAGTTCGTCGCGGGTCAGCCGTTCCAGAGCGCCCCGCGAGACCACCACGGCCGCATCATCCACGCCATGTCCGGCGGCACAGGCGTTGATCGACTCCTCGTCGTCGAGCACGAACAGCTTGGGCATCGGCCGGCGGGCGGCGATCGCCATCTCGGCGGCCACGTGGCCGAACTGCCGCTCGGACAGGCTCTGCGGATCGACACGCAGCGGTCGGGCGCCCAGTTCGCGCGCCAGCGCCTCGCCGCCGCCGCTTAAGCGGGTCGATTCCAGCCAGGCCCCTCCCAGCACCAGCAGCAGGGTGACCGCCGTATTGGTCAGTATGAAATAGGGTGGCAGTGCCG
Organism: Burkholderiaceae bacterium; assembly: GCA_035401985.1. GTDB lineage: Bacteria > Pseudomonadota > Gammaproteobacteria > Burkholderiales > Burkholderiaceae_E > Quisquiliibacterium. The sequence continues at coordinate 1,114 of DAONCJ010000297.1, forward strand.
CCAGCAGTTCGGCCCACGAGTCGGCCCACCGGGCGCTGCGCGAGACCAGCATCACCACCAGGATGGCCGAGCCATTGACCGCGGCCACGACGCCGGCGAGCGCCGCCGCAAAGGCGAGGGTCAGGCGGCGCGAGCGCCGGCGGGCCTGCGCCTCGTGGGCGGCGAATCTCAAAACTGCACGCGCACCGTCCCATGCTGAAGCGCGGACTCGCAGGACTGCAGCGGCTGCGACGGCGCCAGGCCAAAAGTGCGTGCCACCAGGTTCACCGGAAACTGGCCGATGGCGACATTGAAATCGGTGACCGAGTCGTTGTAGGCCTGACGGGCGAACGCGATGCGGTTCTCGGTGGTGGCGAGCTCTTCGGAGAGCTGAATCATCGTCGTGTCGGCCTTCAGCTCGGGATACGACTCGGCGACCACCATCAGGCGGCCCAGCGTATCGGCGAGCGCGCCGGACGCTGCGGACAGCGCATTCATCGCGCCGAGATCGCCGGGGCGGCGGGCCGCGTCACGCGAGCAGGCGAGCGACTGGTTGCGGGCGGCGATCACCGCCTCGAGCGTGCCGCGCTCGTGCTCCATGTAGCGGCGTGCCACATCGACCAGGTTGGGGATCAGGTCGAAGCGCCGGCGCAGTTGCACGTCGATCTGTGCGAAGGCGTTGTGCAGATGGCCGCGCAAGGCGATCAGCCGGTTGTAGGCCGAGACCAGCCACAGCGAGAAGCCGATCAGGACGGCGACGATGATGATCTGGGGAAGGCTCATGGACGGCACCTCGGCACACGACAGGTGGACCGATTCTGCTCAGTGGTTCGCCCGACGGTCGATGCCGGCGGGCCGGACGGCATTCAGCGGCCTACCGATGGCCTGCCGGCGCGAGAGCGCGGCCAGCGCCGACGCCGTCCACCACCCGCCCGTTCAGACCGGACCCAGCTCCACCAGCAGATCGCGTGCAGCGATCGTCTCGCCCGTGCGGACATGGACCGCCCGGATCACACCATCGCGCTCGGCCCGGATCTGCGTCTCCATCTTCATCGCCTCGAGCGACACCAGCGGGTCGCCGGCACGCACGGCCTGACCCGGCTTCACCGACACGGTGACGACCATGCCCGGCATCGGCGCGGGCACGTGCGCACTGTTGGTCGGGTCGGCCTGCGGACGCTGGTCGCGCCGCACGGCACCGGCCTTCTCGACCCGCATCGCGCGCGGCTGGCCGTTGAGCTCGAAGAAGACCTTGATGACGCCGTCCTCCTCGGCGGGCGCGGTGCCCTGCATCCGGATGACCAGCGTCTTGCCCGGCCCGATGTGCACGGCGATCTCGTCGCGATCGGCCATGCCATAGAAGTAGGCGGCGGTCGGGACCATGCTGACATCGCCGAACCGGCGATGATGGTCGGAGAACTCGCGATAGACCTTCGGGTACATCAGCCAGGAGGCCAGATCGTTGTCGCTGATCTGATGCCCGCAGGCCTTCTCGGCCTCCTGCCGCTCCGCCTCGAGATCCACATCGGGAAGGCTGTCGCCGGGCCGATAGGGCGCCGGCGGCTCGGCCTTGAGCACCTTGCGCGACAGTTCGGCCGGAAAGCCGTCCGGCGGGAAGCCCAGTTCACCTTTGAACAGCGACACCACCGACTCCGGAAAGGCCACCTCGCGGCTTGGATCGGTGACATCGTCGGCCGTCAGGTCGTTGGCCACCATCGACAGCGCCATGTCGCCCACCACCTTCGAGGTGGGCGTCACTTTCACGATGTCGCCGAACAGCCGGTTGACCTGGGCGTAGGCCCGCGAGACCTCCGGCCAGCGGTGCTCGAGACCCGTGGCGCGCGCCTGCTCACGCAGGTTCGTGTACTGACCGCCCGGCATCTCGTGGTTGTAGACGTCGGCGGTGCCGCTGCGGATGTCGGACTCGAAGGCGGCGTACTGACGCCGCACGCCTTCCCAGTAATGCGAGATGTCGAGCATCGACGCCAGGTCGATGCCGGCCGGATCGCCGCCGGCGCCGCCACCCACGAACCGCGGATCGCGCTCGGACCCCGCCAGCGCCGCCACGATGGCCGAGAGGTTCGGCTGCGAGGTCAGGCCGCTCATGGCATCCATCGCGCCGTCGACCGCGTCGGCGCCGGCCTCGATCGCCGCCAGCACGGAGGCAGCGGCCGCGCCGCTGGTGTCGTGGGTGTGGAAGTGGATCGGCAGTCCGGTCTCGGCCTTCAGGGTGCGGACCAGCAGTGCGACCGCGCGCGGGCGGGCCAGACCCGCCATGTCCTTCAGGCCCAGCACGTGCACGCCGGCGTCGCGCAGCTCGCGGGCGATCCGCACGTAGTAGTCGAGTCCGTACTTGCGGCTGCCATCGAACACATCGGCGGTGTAGCAGATCGAGCCCTCGCACAGGGCGCCGGTCTCGAGCACCGCGTCGATCGCCACGCGCATGTTGCGCACCCAGTTCAGCGAATCGAAGATGCGGAAGATGTCGATGCCGCCGGCGGCCGCCTGGCGCACGAAGTAGCGCACCACGTTGTCGGCATAGTTGGTGTAGCCGACCGCGTTGGAACCGCGCAGCAGCATCTGCAGCGCGATGTTCGGCACCGCCTCGCGCAGCTGGGCCAGCCGCTGCCACGGATCTTCCTTCAGAAAGCGCAGGGCCACATCGAAGGTGGCGCCGCCCCAGCATTCGAGCGAGAACAGCCCCGGCAGCAGCCGTGCGTAATGCGGCGCGATGCCCACCATGTCGACGGTGCGCATCCGCGTGGCCAGCAGCGACTGGTGCGCGTCGCGCATCGTCGTGTCGGTCAGCAGCGCCCGCTTCTGATCGAGCATCCATTGCGCAAACTTCGGCGCGCCGAGTTCCTTCAGCAGATTGCGCGTGCCGGGCCGTGGAGCAGCCAGCAGATCGCAGGCCGGCTGGTGGACATGGAGATGGCTGAGATCGGGCTTGATGCGCCCCTTCATGTCCGGATGGCCATTGACGGTGACGTCGCCCAGATAGCGCAGCACCAGCGTGGCCCGGTCGCGCCGGCGCGTGAACTTGAACAGCTCGGGCGTGTCGTCGATGAAGCGAGTGATCACCGTGCCGGCGATGAACTGCGGGTGGTTGATCACGTTCTCGACGAACTGCAGGTTGGTGGCGACGCCGCGGATGCGGAATTCGCGCAGCCCGCGGTCCATCCGGCGGATCGCCTCGGCCGGCGTCGGCGCCCAGGCCGTCACCTTGACCAGCAGCGAATCGTAGTAGGGCGTGATGACCGCGCCCGAGTAGGCGGTTCCGCCGTCCAGTCGCAGCCCGAAGCCGGCCGCGCTGCGGTAGGCGGTGATCCGGCCGTAGTCGGGCGTGAAACCGTTTTCAGGGTCTTCGGTCGTGATGCGGCACTGCAGCGCATGGCCGTTCAGCCGGATGTTCTCCTGACGGGGCACCGGGCAGTTGGCATCGCCGATGCGCGCGCCCTCGGCGATGCGGATCTGCGACTGGACGATGTCGATGCCGGTCACCTGCTCGGTCACCGTGTGCTCGACCTGGATGCGCGGGTTGACCTCGATGAAATAGAACTTGCCGGTGTCCGCGTCCATCAGGAATTCGACGGTACCGGCATGGGTGTAGCCGACCGCCCGACCGAGCGCCAGGGCCGACTGGCAAAGCTGGTCGCGACCAGCCTGGTCGAGGTACGGCGCAGGCGCCCGCTCGACCACCTTCTGATTGCGCCGCTGCACCGAGCAGTCGCGCTCGAACAGGTGCACCAGATTGCCGTGCGTGTCGCCCATGATCTGGACTTCGACGTGGCGGGCCCGGCGCACCAGCTTCTCGAGATAAACCTCGTCATTGCCGAACGCGCCGGCGGCCTCGCGCCGGGCCACCGGCAGCTGGCTGATGAGGTCGGCCTCGTTCTCGATGACGCGCATGCCGCGCCCGCCACCGCCCCAGCTTGCCTTCAGCATCAGCGGATAGCCGACTGCTGCGGCAGCGGCCAGCGCGCCCTGCATGTCGGCCTCGTCGGCTGCCGCGCGCTGGGCGGGCGCGGCATGCGCGTCATCGAGAACGAGGCCGACCTCATCAGCCAGCTGC
>DAONCJ010000298.1:0-5151 GCA_035401985.1 Burkholderiaceae bacterium
GCATGCCCGTGGTGAACATGTGGTGGGCCCACACGATGAACGACAGGATGGCGATCGAGGCGGTGGCATAGACCATCGAGCTGTAGCCGAACAGACGCTTGCGGGCGAAGGTCGGGATGATCTCGCTGACGATGCCGAAGGCCGGCAGGATCAGGATGTAGACCTCGGGGTGGCCGAAGAACCAGAAGATGTGCTGGTACATGACCGGGTCACCGCCACCGGCCGCGTTGAAGAAGTTCGTGCCGAAGTGGCGGTCGGTCAGCAGCATCGTGATGGCGCCGGCCAGCACGGGCATGACCGCGATCAGCAGGTAGGCGGTGATCAGCCAGGTCCAGACGAACAGCGGCATCTTCATCAGCGTCATGCCAGGAGCGCGCATGTTCAGGATCGTGGTCACGATGTTGATCGAGCCCATGATCGAGCTGGCGCCCAGGATGTGCAGCGCAAAGATGCCCAGGTCCATGCCGGGGCCCATCTGGACCGACAGCGGCGCATACACCGTCCAGCCGGCCGCAGGAGCACCGCCGGGAACGAAGTACGACAGCACCAGCAGGAAGGCCGCGGGGGGCAGCAGCCAGAAGCTGAAGTTGTTCATCCGCGCGAACGCCATGTCGGACGCGCCGATCATCAGCGGGATCTGCCAGTTCGCGAAGCCGACGAAGGCCGGCATGATCGCGCCGAACACCATCACCAGGCCGTGCATCGTGGTCAGCGAGTTGAAGAACTCGGGATTGACCAGTTGCAGGCCGGGCTGGAACAGCTCGGCGCGCAGCAGCAGAGCGTTGGACCCGCCCACGAGGAACATCGCGAACGAGAACCACAGGTACATCGTGCCGATGTCCTTGTGGTTGGTCGCGTACAACCACCGCCGCCAGCCGTGCGGGTGGTCGTGTGCGTGATCATCGTGGTGATCGAGAACTGCACTCATTGATCTGCTCCTGACGAAACTCTGATAGACGAACGGGCGCGCGGTGAGAGACCGGCGGGCGCCAGATTATTTGCCGCGCGCAGCCAGGACTTCCTTGGGCTGCACGATGTTGTCTTCGGCCTTGTTGGACCAGGCATTGCGGGTGTAGGTGATGACCGCCGCAATTTCAGTGTCCGACAGCTGCTTGAACGACGCCATGGCGGTGCCCGGCTTGCCCTTCAGAACGATATCGAGTTGCCCCTCCTGCGGGCCCAGCACGACCTTGGAGCCCTCGAGCGCGGGGAACGCGCCCGGAACACCCTTGCCGGTGGGCTGGTGGCAGGCCACGCAATTGGCCGCATAAACCTTCTCGCCGCGGGCCTGCAGGTCGGCAACCTGCCACTCCTTGGCGGGATCGTCCTGCTTGGCCAGCATTTCCTTCTTCTTGCCGTCGACCCAGGTCTTGTAGTCGGCCTCGGACTTGACCTCGACGACGATGGGCATGAACGCGTGGTCCTTGCCGCAGAGCTCGGCGCACTGGCCGCGGAACGTGCCGGTTTTTTCGGCCTTGAACCAGGTGTCGCGCACGAAGCCGGGGATGGCGTCCTGCTTGACGCCCAGCGCCGGCACCATCCAGGCGTGGATGACGTCGTTGGCTGTGGTGATGATCCGCACCTTCTTGCCGACCGGCACGACCAGCGGATTGTCGACTTCCATCAGGTAGGTGTTGTTCTTTTCACGCCGCGCCTTCGCGTCGGGATAGTTGCGGTCTTCGATCTGATCGCGGGGCGTGGTCAGCTGCGACAGCATGCTGATGCCCTCGCCCTCGCCCTTCAGGTAGTCGTAGCCCCATTTCCACTGGTAACCGGTGGCCTTGATGGTGAGCTCGGAATTGCTGGTGTCCTTCTGGGCCACGACGTCTCCCGTGGCGATAGCACCGAGCGCGACGACGATGATGAACGGCACGATCGTCCAGGCGATCTCGACCGAGGTGCTCTCGTGGAAGTCGGCGGGCTTGGCACCCTTCGACTTGCGGTGCGCGAAGATGGAATAGAACATCACCCCGAACACGGCGACGAAGATCACCAGGCACACCCAGAGCAGCAGGTTGTGGATGTAGATCTGGCCCTGCGCGATGGCGGACGCCGGCTCGCCCAGATTGAGCTGAAGAACCCTCGGGCCCCCTGGCATGTCAGAAACGGCCTGGGCAATGCCGGCAAACCCGCTCAACGCGGCTGCCGCCACCGGGCGCTGGATGTTCTTGAGAATCATGCTGTCACCAAAGAGTCGTGCCATGTCGTCCTGTGATCCTGTCTGCTAGCCCCGCCATCCGGCGACCGAGGCGCGCAATTCGCGCGCCAGCTGACTGCGCCCATCATCCGGCACGAAGCGCCCGACGGACATCTCCCTGCCAGCGGCCACCAGCCGGATGAGCTCCCGACGGGCACCGCCATATTCCACCCTTACCCAGGGGCACTGGCATTCCATCTGCGCCAGACTTCCAGCGCTCAGGCGCTCGACGATCAGCCGATCCGCCCGGACGACGATGCGTTCATAGTCACCCGCATGTCGCGCATGAACCAGGAACGCCACCCCCAGTGCCAGCAACTCGATCCCCGCGAACGGAACCACGAGCCAGGCACCCTGCACTGCGAAAGCTGCTGCGATGAACAACGACACAACCCCGACTGTCGCAAAACACGCCGCCAGCTGAACTGGCGTCAGGGCGCAATTGCGCCTTAGCAGCCATTGCTGGCCGCCGGGCTCTGCAACGTGGATCCACCGGTACGGCATGGAGGGTCGAACGAAGCGAATCCAGAATCGGACCATCCGAATCTGTGACAGATCGCAAGCGCGGATTATACGGACCGCCCCAACCAGTTCCAAATCGGCTGCGGCGCATGCACCACTGTGCGGAATGCGCCCGGGCGGATTCAGCCCGCCCCAGGCGGCTGGCGCTCGGATGAAGGGCCGGTGGCGCGCGCAGTGAAGGTGATGTGCGCGAGCCCTTCGGGCAGCCGCTTGCGGGCGGGGCACCAGGCATGGCCCTGGATGATCTCGAGCACCACCGGTATCAGACCGTCCGCACCGCGACGCGCCTCTAGGGCCTCGATCCAGCCCTGATGAGCCTTGCGGCCCAGCAGCGCCCCGCGGCGCGCGGTGACCGGATTGCCACCCAGCGCCGTGCGCAGTTCGGCGATCAGGTCTTCGGCTCGCCGGTAGCCGAGATTCATCCGCTCGGCGTCCATGACCGGCTCGGCAAACCCCGCATGGACGAGTGCATCGCCGATGTCGTGCATGTCGGGAAACGAGACGATTCCGGCCTGCGGACCGATCAGGTCACGCATCGAATCGACGCCGAAGGCCGAAAACATCAGCAGGCCATCCGGGCGGACGACGCGCTGCCACTCGGCCACGACGGCCAGCGGATCGGCGAACCCGTGCCACGCCAGGTTCGACCAGATCAGGTCGTCACTGCTGTTGCGAAGCGGCAGGCGATGGGTGTCGGCCGCCACGAACAGGGGCGGGCCGCCCGACGAAGGCTGAACATCCCCGCGCCCCACCAGAGCGCCGCCTGCCTGCGACAGCCAGCGACCGGCACGGGCCAGCATCGAGGCGGGTGCGCTGGCACGCTGCGCATGGCGCAGGGCCGCCTGCGACAGGTCGACGCCGAGGTAGGTGGCCTGCGGATATCGCGCACTGAGCGCCGGCTGCCCCGCAGCGCGCCCGCAGCCGATGTCGGCGATGACCGTCGGCTTGTGGCGAATGAGGTCCAGCCGCTCGGCCATGCGCTGCTCGACCTCGCGCGCGATGAAATCGCGCTCGATAGCGCTGCGCGCGCGCCGTGCCGCCTGCAGACGCAAGGCCTTCGGGTCTAGGTCGGAAGGCTTGAGCATCGGCGTCCAGTATAGAGGCGCGACGGTATGCTGGCGGACATGACAATTCCCGTCCCTTGGCCAAAGCCGCCGGGCCTGGCCGCTGCGCTGGCAGGCCCCTCGCTGTGGCTGACGGGCTGGCGACAGCGCGCGGCAACGGCCTCAGGCCTGCTCGACCCCTGGCTGCCCAGGGCCTGCGCGCTCTGCGAGGCACCTGTCGTGCAGCCCCGCGCGGGCCTTTGCCGCCACTGTCGGCTGGCTTTGCCCGGCCGTGAGCGTCCGCGCTGCACCCGCTGCGGGCTTGGCCTGACACTGGAGGGCGCCTGCGCCGCCTGCGAAGCATCGGGCTTCGCGTTCGAGGCCGCCTGCGTGCTGGCCGATTACGCGCCGCCGCTCGATCGTCTGATCGGCGCGTTGAAGTTCGGTGGCCAGTTCGCCGCGGCCGAAGCGCTCGGACGTGAAATGGCCGTGGCACTGCGGCGCTTCCAGGCCGGCGCTCCGTCCGGCCGCCGGCCCGTCGACCTGGTCGTGGCCGTGCCCTTGTCGAAGGCCCGGCGCCAGCAGCGGGGTTACGACCAGGCGCAGGCCATTGCCCGCGCGCTGGGCCGCTCCAGCGGCATCGCGCATCGCCCTTCGCTGGTCCGCGTCCGCCAGACCGACCCGCAGACCACCCTGCCCCGGCTGGCCCGCACCCTCAACCTGCGCGATGCCTTCGGGCCACTGGCCGGCCGGCGCCTGGACGGCGCACACATCGCCCTGGTCGATGATGTGATGACCACGGGTGCCACCCTCGATGCCGCGGCTCGCGCCCTGCGCCAGGCCGGCGCGAGCCGCATCACCGCCGTCGTCGCCGCGCGGACCGCCTGAATCGCCTGAATCGCCATGATCAACGTCGTGCTCGTCCATCCGCAGATCCCGCCGAACACCGGCAATGTGATCCGCCTCTGCGCCAACACGGGGGCTCGTCTGCACCTTGTCGAGCCGCTGGGATTTCCGCTGGACCACAGCAAGATGCGCCGCGCCGGCCTGGACTATCACGAGTTCGCGCCGATCCACCTTCACCGCGACTGGGCGGCGCTGCAAACCGCCAGCGCCGGCGGGCGGCTGTTCGCGCTCACCACCAGCGGTCGCCACCGGCCCGATCAGGTGAGGTTTCAGCGGGACGACTGGCTGGTGTTCGGCAGCGAACCCGACGGCCTGCCCGTCGATGTCCTGGCCGAGTTCGACGATGCGCGCCGCTTGCGCCTGCCGATGCGGCCGAACAACCGCAGCTTGAATCTGTCGAATGCGGTGGCGGTGACGGTGTTCGAAGCCTGGCGTCAGTTCGACTTCGAGGGCATGGCGCCGTTTCAGGCCTGACGAGCGATC
>DAONCJ010000299.1:0-5141 GCA_035401985.1 Burkholderiaceae bacterium
CCGCCGCATCGTCGGGCGCATGCAGCACGACCTGTTCCACGTCTACACGGTCGATCAGCACATCCTGATGGTCGTGCGCAACCTGCGCCGCTTCGCGATGGACGAGCACGCGCACGAATACCCGTTCTGCAGCCAGCTGATGGCCAGCTTCGATCGGCCCTGGCGCCTGTACATCGCGGCGCTGTTCCATGACATCGCGAAGGGCCGCGGCGGCGACCACTCGGAGCTCGGCATGGCCGACGCGGCACGCTTCTGCCGCGCCCACGGGCTGTCCCGCGACGACACCGCCCTGGTGGTCTTCCTGGTACAGCACCACCTGACGATGTCGTCGGTGGCCCAGAAGCAGGACCTCAGCGACCCCGAAGTCATCATGCGCTTCGCCCAGCTGGTCGGCACGCAGGAGCGCCTGACGGCGCTGTACCTGCTGACGGTCGCGGACATCCGCGGCACCAGCCCGAAGGTCTGGAACGCCTGGAAGGGCAAGCTGCTGCAGGACCTGTATCAGGCGACCAAGCGCGCGCTCGCCGGCGAGGCGCCGCAGCCGGGACCGATGCTCGATGCGCTGCGCCGCGAGGCCCACCGGATCCTGAACCTGTATGCGCTCTCGGAAGAGCGCTATGCGCGGTTCTGGTCGCAGCTCGATGTGCCCTATTTCCTGCGCAGCGATGCGGCGGATGTGGCCTGGCACACCCGCGTGCTGCACAGCCGCGTCGACGATCCGTCGCCGGTCGTGCGCACCCGACTGGCACCGATCGGCGAAGGGTTCCAGGTGGTGGTCTACATGCCCGATCAGCCCGAGCTGTTCGCGCGGATCTGCGGGTTCTTCGACAGCCGCAATCTGTCGGTGCTCGATGCGCGCATCCACACCACCCGGCATGGCTACGCGCTGGACAGCTTCCTGGTCGTCGATCCGGCGGCAACCAGCCAGTACCGCGACATCCTGCCGCTGATCGAGGCCGAGCTGACCGAGCGCCTTAAAAACCGGGCGCCTCTGGCCCCGCCGGTGCGCGGGCGGATTTCGCGCCGGTCACGTTACTTTCCGATCCACCCGACGGTCGATCTGCGCCCCGACGAGCGCGGCCAACATTACCTGCTTGCCGTCACGGCAAACGACCGGACCGGCCTGCTCTACAGCATCGCGAGGGTGCTGCTCGAGCATCGGATCAACCTGTACACGGCTCGGGTCGCCACGCTGGGCGAGCGCGTCGAGGACATGTTCCTGATCGACGGGCCGTCGCTGGCGCAGGCTCGTCAGCAGATCGAGCTCGAGACCGATCTGCTCAAGGCCCTGCAGGCCTGAGCGCCGGCCGGCGCCCTCAGGTCGGGGTCAGCGCCGCCGGGGGCGGCCCCGAATGCTGGCCCCGCGCGGCAATCCGGACGAACTCGCCCAGCAGCCGGTGCACGCGCGCCATGGTCAGATCGAGCGTCGCGCTGATCGCCTCCAGCGAGATGCCGGCGGCGCTGTCGCCCATGCCGGCTGCGTGATTGGCGACCACGGCAAGCGCCGCGTACGGCACCGCCAGTTCGCGGGCCAGCGCCGCCTCGGGCATGCCGGTCATGCCGACCAGATCACAGCCGTCGCGCTGCATGCGGCGGATCTCGGCCGCGGTCTCCAGCCGAGGTCCCTGCGTGCAGCCATAGGTGCCGGTCAGCGCAAGCGTCTCACCCAGGCTGGCCGCCGCCTGGGCAAAGCGGTCTCGCACGATGTCGTCGTACGGCAAGGTGAAGTCGATGTGCGTGACCGGCTGCTCGGGCCCTTCGAAAAAGGTGCTGCGCCGGCCCCAGGTGTAGTCGATCAGCTGGTCGGGCAGGACCAGGGCACCAGGACCGTACTCGGCGCGGATGCCGCCGACCGTCGCCACCGACAGGATGCCGTCCACCCCGGCGTTGTGCAGCGCCCAGATGTTGGCGCGGTAGTTGATCTCATGCGGCGCAATGGTGTGGCCGTAGCCGTGGCGGGCCAGAAAGACCAGCTCGATGCCGTCCAGCCGGCCGAACGTGAGCGGCCCCGACGGGTCGCCGTAAGGGGTGCGCACAACCTGGCGCCGGGACTGCTCGAGCCCGGCCAGTCGGGCAAGCCCGCTGCCGCCGATGATCGCGAATTTCATGACGCCTCGTCGGGCCCGAGGGCCCCTGTGGGTTGAGCTGCTTCGATGAGTGACAACAGGCCTGCTTCGTCGATGACGGCAATGCCCAGTTCGGTGGCCTTCTGCAGCTTGCTGCCCGCCGCATCGCCGGCCACCACGAAATCGGTCTTGCGCGACACCGAGCCGACGACCGATCCGCCGGCCGCGCGGATCCGGGCGGCTGCCTCGTCGCGGCTGAGGCTGGGCAGTGTGCCCGTGATGACGAAGCTGCGCCCGGCCAGGGGCATCTGCGCCGCGTCGGGGTCGGCCTGCACGGACCGTGGCGGGCCGCCGACCGGCGCAACCCCGGCATCCAGCAGTGCGCCGATGACCTCGCGGTTATGCGGTTCGGCGAAGAACCGGTGGATGCTGTCGGTGATCTCGGGCCCGATGCCCTCCAGCGGCACCGGCGACAGCCGCTCGCCGCGCGGACGACGCCGGGCATTTTCCTTCTGGATCTCGGCCTTGCGCAGTTGAACCGCCGGCCAGTCTTCGGCCATCAGAGGCGCGAGATCGCCGTAATCGGCGGCCAACTGGCGAGCCACCTCTTCGCCGACGTGGCGGATGCCCAGACCGAAAAGGAAGCGCGCCAGCGGTCGGGTGCGCGAGCGGTCGATCGCCGCCAGCAGCTTGGTCGCGGACTTGTCGCCCATCCGCTCGAGCCCCGCCAGATCGTCCGCGCTCAGCCGGTACAGGTCGGCGGGCGACATCACCTTTCCCGTGTCGACCAGCTGCTCGACCAGCTTGTCGCCAAGCCCTTCGATATCCATCGCGCGACGCTGCGCGAAGTGCAGCAGCGCCTGCTTGCGCTGCGCCGAGCAGAACAGCCCCGCGGCGCATCGCCAGGCCGACTCGCCCTCCTCGCGCACGACGGCCGAGCCGCACACCGGGCAGGCGGCGGGCATCGAAAACGGGCGATAGCGGGCGATGAAGGCGGGATCGTCGGGCGGCGGGCGGCGCTCGGACAGCGCCCGCACGACTTCGGGGATGACATCGCCCGCGCGCCGCACGACCACCTCGTCGCCGATCAGCAGGTCCTTGCGCCGGATCTCGTCCTCGTTGTGCAGAGTTGCATTGGAGACGGTGGTGCCGCCGACGAACACCGGCTTCAGGCGGGCGACCGGCGTCAGCGATCCGGTGCGCCCGACCTGGATCTCGATGTCGAGCAGTTCGGTGATCGCCTCTTCGGCGGGAAACTTGTGGGCCACCGCGAAGCGCGGCGCCCGCGCCACGTAGCCGATGCGCTCATGCCAGTCGCGGCGATTGACCTTGAAGACCACGCCGTCGATCTCGTAAGGCAGTTCGGCCCGCCGCGCCATCATCCGCCGGTAATAGTCGTGCAGGCCCTGCGGCCCCGACAGGCGCTCGAGCTCGGCACCGACCGGCAGGCCCAGTTCGCGCAGCCAGCCCAGCAGCCCGGTCTGGGTGACGGGCGCAATGGCGCCTTCGAGCTCGCCGATGCCATACGCGAAGAAGCGCAGCGGCCGGCGCGCGGTGGCCGACGGATCGAGCTGGCGCAGCGCGCCGGCAGCGGCATTGCGCGGATTGACGAACTCGCGCTCGCCGGCCTCGCGCTGCTGGCGGTTCATGCGATCGAAATCGGCCTTGAACATCAGCACTTCACCGCGGACCTCGAGCACCGCCGGCAAGGGCGCCGCCTCGCGCAGACGCAGCGGGATGGCGCGCACGGTGCGGATGTTGGCGGTGACGTTTTCGCCGACGCTGCCATCGCCGCGGGTGGCGCCCAGCACCAGCTTTCCGGCCTCGTAGCGCAGGCTGATCGCCAGCCCGTCGTACTTCAGTTCGCCGGCGTACTCGACCGCCTCGTCGGGCCCGATGGCGTCACCGAGCGCCTCGCGCAACCGCCGGTCGAAGCCGATGACGTCAGCGTCGTCGAAGGCGTTGTTCAGCGACAGCATCGGCACCGAGTGCCGCACCTCGCCGAAGCCCTGCGCCGGCGCGCCGCCGACCCGCTGGGTCGGGGAACCCGGATGCACCAGCGACGGAAAGCGGGCCTCGAGCGCCTGCAACTCGCGGAACAGCCGGTCGTATTCGGCATCGGGCACGCTGGGCGCGTCGAGCACGTAATACTCGTGGCTGTAGCGCTCCAGCCGCTCGCTCAGGCGGGCCGCCTCGGCGACGTGCTCGGGCTGCGGCGGCTGTTCGATCATGCCGGCACGGGCAGGCGGGCCGCGTGGCTCAGTTGAAGACCCGAAGCGCCAGAGTCGACCCGGGCACCAGTCCCGCCGAACTCAGGGCCTGCTGGCGCTCGGTGAGCTGCTGCTCGATCCGCTCGAGGCTGACATCGGTCAGCGCACGTCCCTGGTCGTCGACCAGGCGCCCGCCCAGGCGCTGCGCGCAATGACGGGCGCAGGCCACCATTTCGGGCCATGGCTGGGCCCCCAGCGGCGCGCGCGGCACGTCGAGCAGCAGCGACAGGCGGGTCGGGACATCGCTCAGGCTGAGCGAGAACACGACTTCACCGTGCTCGGTCAGGCGGGCGTGCCGGTTGTTGCCCCGCTCGACGCAACCCGTCTCGTGCGCCAGGCGGGCCAGGTCGACCAGGCTGAGCGCATCGGGCGCATCGACATTCAGGCCGATCTGGGCGTCCAGCGCGGCACAGGATTCGTCCAGCGAACGGGCCCGCTGCAGGATGGCGTTCATGTCGGGGGTGTCGCCGAGCACGGCCAGCTGCTCGGCCAGGGCCTGGACCCCGGTGACGAACTCGGAATATTCCATCGCGTTCAGGGGACCATGGCGGTTGGCCAGCAGTACGCCGACCCGCACACGAAACAGCCGCTGACGCGCGGCCAGCGGCGCCCAGCTGCTCTGGCCCGGCTCGTCGGTGGCTGTGGTGCTGCCTTCGATGACCACGGGCTTGCTGCCGACGCGCCGAAAGGCGTGGGACGTCGCCAGCAGGCGGTCGGACGGCACCGCCTCGGCCATCTGGAACTCGATGATGCAATCGGTGAGGGGATGCAGACGTGGCCCACCGGCCGCCGGCTCGCCTGCTGC
>DAONCJ010000300.1:0-5135 GCA_035401985.1 Burkholderiaceae bacterium
GGCCGATCGCCTGGCCCTACTACGCGGGCGGCGTGCACGAGGCCCTGATGGACACGCTGCACATCGCGACGCTGGGCACGCTGCTGGCGATTTTGATGGCGCTGCCGGTCGGCCTGGCGGCGGCCCGCAATCTGGTGCCCAACCGCGCCATCAATTTCCTGGCCCGGCTGGTGCTGGTGTCCAGCCGGTCGGTCAACTCGCTGGTCTGGGCGCTGCTGTTCGTGGCGGTCTTCGGACCGGGGGCGATCGCCGGCACCCTGGCGATCGCGTTCCGCTCGGTGGGGTTCGTCGGCAAGCTGATTGGCGAAGCCCTCGAGGAAGCCGATCGCGGCAGCATCGAGGCGCTGCAGGCGGCCGGCGCGCCCTGGGCCTCGCGCCTGCTGTGGGGCTACTGGCCTCAGGTGAAGCCGGCGTTCTGGTCGATCGCGCTGTTTCGCTGGGACATCAACGTGCGCGAATCGGCGGTGCTGGGTCTGGTCGGCGCCGGTGGCATCGGCATGGCGCTGGACTCGGCGATGAACCTGTTTCAGTGGGACCGGGTGGCGCTGGTGCTGTTCGCGATCTTCGCGGTGGTGGTGGTTGCCGAACTCGTGGTCACGCGGATCCGCCAGCGCATTCTTTAGGAGTCCCGGTTCATGTTCAAACGCATCCTGCTCGTGTTCGTCGTCCTGATCGGCCTGCTGCTGGCCTATGCGGCCACCCGGCCGGACACGTTCCGGGTCGAGCGCGCCGTCGTGATCCAGGCTCCGCCGGCCAAGGTGTTCGCCTTGATCGATGACTTCCATCGCTGGTCCGGCTGGTCGCCCTGGGAGAAGCGCGATCCGGCGATGAAGCGCACGCACAGCGGCGCGGCCAGCGGCAAAGGCGCCGTCTACGCCTGGCAGGGCAACAGCGACGTGGGCGCGGGGCGCATGGAGATCCTGGAGACCAGCGCGCCGTCGCGGGTGCTGATCCGTCTGGACTTCCTCGAGCCCTTTGCCGCCACCAATACCGCCGAATACACGATCGTGCCCGAGGGGGATGCCAGCCGGGTCACCTGGGCGATGCATGGACCGGCCCCCTTCGTGTCCAAGCTGATGCAGGTTTTCGTCAGCATGGACAAGATGATCGGCAAAGACTTCGAGCAGGGCCTGGCCAGCCTGAAGGCGCTGGCCGAGCGCTGATCCGGGCGCATCGCGCGCCGCGCACTCCTGCTACGGAAGCTTGCCATGCCCGAACTGTTCGGCTTCGACGCCTTCGCGCCGCGCGAGATCGCCGCCCGGGTCGAGACGATCGGCGTCGCCAAGGCGCGCCTGCCGCTGCTCTCCACGCTGATGCTCGCGGTGCTGGCGGGCGCCTTCATCGGCCTGGGCGCGCTGAACTTCCTCCTGGTGCGCTCGGATCCCACATTGGGCTTCGCGGCCCGCCAACTGGGCGGCGGCGTGGCGTTCTCGCTGGGTCTGATCCTGGTGGTGGTGGCAGGCGCCGAACTGTTCACCGGCAACAACCTGCTGGTGATGGCCTGGGCCGATGGCAAGATCACCACGGCCGAGGTGCTGCGCAACTGGGCGCTGGTTTGCGCCGGCAACTTCGTCGGGGCCGCCGGCCTGGCGGGGCTGGTCTATCTGTCGGGCCACGCGGCGATGAACAACGGGCTGATCGCCGAGCAGGTGGTGCGCATCGCCGCGGCCAAGTGCGCGATGCCGCTGCATGAGGCGTTCCTGAAGGGCGTGCTGTGCAATCTGCTGGTCTGCATGGCGGTATGGATGGCCACCGCCGGGCGCAGCGTGGTCGACAAGGTGGTGGCGATCGTCTTCCCCATTTCGGCCTTCGTGGCGGCCGGCTTCGAGCACAGCATCGCCAACTTCTACCTGATCCCGCTGGGCATGCTGCTGCAGGGCGCAGGCGGTGTCGGTCCGGCGCTGCCGGCCATCACCTGGGCCGGGTTCGCGCACAACGCGGTGCCGGTCATACTGGGCAACCTGGTGGGTGGCGCGGTGCTGGTCGGACTGGTGTACCACGTGATCTATCAGCGCTCGGCGCGCACCGGCGAACCGTCGCCGCTTGCACCGCCGGGCGATTCGAAGGCGGCGCGCACGGAGGCGACATGACATTCGGTATCGTGGTGTTCGATCAGGTCGAGGAACTCGACTTCGTCGGTCCCTGGGAAATGCTCACGATGTGGAGCAAGTATTTCAAAGGTCCCGAGCGCTGCCTGATCGTGGCCGAGCGCGCCGCGCCGGTGGTGTGCGCCAAGGGGCTGTCGATCAATCCGCACATTGCATTCGACCAGTGCCCGCCGCTGGACGTCATCCTGGTGCCCGGTGGTTCGGGTACACGGCGCGAGGTCGACAACCCGGCCATGACCACCTTCGTGGCGGCCCAGGCGCGCCATTGCCGAGCAGTGCTGTCGGTGTGCACAGGCTCGTTCGTGCTGCACGCCGCGGGGCTGCTGGCAGGGCGTCGGGCCACCACCCACTGGGGGTCGCTCGATCGCCTGCGCGCGCTGGCCGGCGTCACCGTGGTCGAGGAGCGCTTTGTGCGCGACGGCCCGGTCTGGAGCGCGGCCGGTGTGTCGGCAGGCACCGACATGATGCTCGCCTTCATCGCCGACCAGGCCGGCGCGGCGGTGGCCGGTCAGGTGCAGGCGGCGGCCGAGTACTACCCGCTGCCCGTGCGTTACGACGGGTTCGACAAGAGCGAGCGCGCACCGGGGTATCTGAAGCGCGGCCACGAGTGAATGCAGCGCCGCGCAGGCTGTCCTGGCGTCACAGGATCCGGCTGGTCCACGACAGCGACAGACCTGCGGACAGCAGAGCCAGCAGGGCCGCCAGGCCTGAAAACAGGAAGGTCACCTCGGTGCTGCGCTTCTCGAGCGTGAGCCGAGTGCTCAGCCCCTCGTAGACCTTGCGCAGATCGGCGGCGGTGCCTGCATAGGTGTAGTCGCCCAGCGTGGTCTCGGCCATCATCTTCAGGGCTTCTTCGTCCAGCCGCATGTAGATCGACATGCCGCCGAAGTCGACCTCGGCGCCGCCGGCCGTGCCGATGCCGACCGTGTAGATGCGCACGCCCCGCTCGGCCGCCAGGCGCGCAGCGACCGCCGGGTCCACACCGGTGGTCCGACGCCCGTCACTGAGCAGGATGATGGCCGCGGACGAATACGATCCGGGCTCCACGGGACTGAATGCCTTCTTTTCGGTCTTCTTTTCGGTCTTGCGATCGCGCTCGCCGGGCGAGCGGCCAAACCCGCCCCGCGAGCCGCTGCCGAACAGCATCGACTCGATGTCGATGTCGTGGTCGGGGAACAGCGTGGACAGCGCCACCACCAGCGCGCTGCCCGTGGCGGTGCCGCGCTGCATCTCGAGCCGATCGATGGCCGCGAGGATTTCGTCGTGGTTGGTGCTGGGGCGCTGCACCAGCGCCGCGGTGCCGGCAAACGACACGATGCCGGTCTTGACGTTGGGGGGCAACTGCTCGACGAAGGCCCGCGCCGCCGCCTTGGCCGCCGAGAACCGGTCGGGCTCGACGTCGCGTGCCCGCATGCTGAGCGAGACGTCGATCGCCAGCAGGATGGTCTGCTGCTGCGAGGGCAGCACGACCGAGGCGCGCGGCCGGGCCACACCGATCAGCGCGAGGGTGAGCGCCAGCAGCAGCAGCACGCCCGGCAGATGGCGGCGCAGGCGCGGCCAGGCCGCCGCGCCGCCATGGTCGATCCGCAAGCCGGAGTAGCGCCCGGCCAGCGACGCCCGGGAGCGCAGCATCCAAAGCCAGCTCATGGCCGCCATCGGGACCAGCAGCAGCAGCCAGAGCAGCTTGGGCCATTCGAAAGTCATGGCGAGGGTATGCCGAAGCCTTTGCGAGGATCGGCTTACACTCTAGCATCCGGTGCAATACATAGGGCGTCTCCATGGCTGTCGATCCGATGCAGCGCGCCATGCCTGTGCTGCGGGCCGTCCAGGCCGATATCACGACGCTCGCGGTCGATGTGATCGTCAACGCTGCCAACAGCAGCCTGCTGGGCGGCGGCGGGGTCGATGGCGCGATCCACCGCGCGGCCGGTCCCGGCCTGCTGGCCGAATGCCGCACGCTGGGCGGATGTCCGGTCGGCGAAGCGCGCCTTACCCAGGGGTATCGTCTGCCGGCGCGTTGGGTCGTGCACACGGTCGGGCCGGTCTGGCGCGGCGGGCGCGCCGGCGAGCCGCAGCTGCTGGCTTCCTGCTACACGAACTCGATGGCGATCGCCGGCGGACAGGGCGCCGCGTCGATTGCGTTCCCCGCCATCAGCACCGGTGTCTACGGCTACCCGGTCGAGCAGGCGGCGAGCGTGGCGGTCGCTGCCGTGCGGCGGGCCGTACTCGACCATCCTTCCATCGAGGATGTGATCTTCTGCTGTTTTTCCGCGGGCGACCTGGCGATCTACCGTCGGCTGCTGGAGTGATGCCGTACGCTGCCTGACGGGCCGATCCGCCACCCAGGTGGACGGTCACGACCAGGAGACACGACCCATGCACAACCCGATCAAGATGCTGAGCGCGCTGGCGCTCACCCTGGCAGCAGCCGGTGCTGCCGCGCAGGCCTACCCCACCAAGCCGATTTCATGGGTGGTGCCCTTCACCCCGGGCGGGGTGACCGACACCACCTCGCGCGCTGTCGCCAAGCGCATGTCCGAGCTGCTCGGCGTGTCGCTGGTGGTGGAGAACCGGCCTGGTGCCGGGGGAATGCTCGGCACCGAGCAGGTGGCGCGTGCCGCCCCCGATGGCTATACGGTGCTGTACTGCACCCAGGGGACGATCGCAGCCAATCTGGCCCTGTACAAGAACGTGCGGTACGACACCCTGAAGGACTTCGCCTTTGTGCACGCGATGTTCAGCTCGTCCACGGTCATGGTGGTCAATGCGGCATCGCCGTACAAGACCTTCGGCGATGTGATGGAGTTCGCCAGGCGCAATCCCGACAAGCTCAATTACGGCTCGGCAGGGGCCGGCACCGGCACCCACCTGATCAGCGAACTGCTGCAGCTCACGTCCGGCATCAAGATGACCCACGTGCCCTACAAGGGCAGCGTGCCGGGGCTGACCGACCTGGCGGGCGGGCGGATCGACACGATGTTCGATTACCCGGTGGCCATCCTGCCGCACATCCAGGCGGGCCGGCTG
>DAONCJ010000301.1:0-5132 GCA_035401985.1 Burkholderiaceae bacterium
CCGCCATCGAGGCCCCCAGGAAGGTGACCACGATGAGCAGGTAGCGCGCGATTTCCTCGGTCCAGGCGGCCGAATCGGACAGCACGTAGCGGGTGAAGAACTGATAGAACACATCGAGCGCAAGCAGGGCGAAGAATGCCAACGACACCCAGTCTTCCCAGGCGTAGCCCGACAGATCGATCGGTGCATCAGTGGCGTTGAAACGCCCGGACTCGTCGAGGACGGGTCCGCCATCATCCAGCGGATTCGAATCGGCGGCCATGGACACTTACTTCGCCAGGGCGTTGATGCGGTCGAAGTCCTTCTTGTCGAAGCCGAGCGACTCCAGCGTGGCATTTTTCAGCACAGCCTGCTGGAACCCGGCCCGGTCGACCTGGACGATGTTCAGGCCTTTCTTCTTGAACTCGTCGGTGAGTTCCGACTCGCGCTTCTTGATGTCGGCGGTTGCCCGGGCGGCAGCCTCCTGGGTCACCTCGGTGAACATCTTCTTCTCGGCGTCGCTCAGCTTGGTCCAGACGTGAGGGCCGACTTGGGTCACAAGGCCGTCGATGATGTGGCCGGTCAGCATGATGTGCTTCTGCACCTCGAAGAACTTCTCGGCCTCGATGGTGGTCAGGGGGTTTTCTTGAGCCTCGACCGTGCCGTTCTGCAGCGCGAGATAGACCTCGGCGAAGGCGATCGGCGTCGGGTTGGCACCGCAGGACTTCGGCGTGGCCATGTAGACAGGCACGTCCGGCACGCGGATCTTCAGCCCCTTCATGCCGGCGCAGTCGGTGAAGGCCCGGTTCGAGGTGGTGTGACGCGCGCCGTAATAGGTGTAGGCGGTCATCTGAATGCCGGTCTTGGCGCGGTACTGGTCGACCATCTCCTTGAAGACATCGCTCTTGGAGTACGCCAGCAGGTGGTCGGCATCCTTGAAAATGAAGGGGTAGTAAGCGATGCCCAGACGCGGCAGGCTGCGCGCCGCGAACGACGGGCCGGAGATGATCATGTCGACGGTGCCCAGAGACAGGCCCTGGTTGATGTCGGTCTCCTTGCCCAGCGAAGAAGCCGGAAACACCTGGATGTCGTACTTGCCGTTGGTGCGCTTCTTGATTTCGTCTGCGGCCCAGACCGACCACTTGTGATAGGGCTCGGAAGCTTCATAGACGTGCGCCCATTTCAGCTTGGTCTGGGCGGCTGCAGGGGCGGCCAGGGTCAGTGCCGCGCAGGCCGTGATCAGGGTGGCGATCAGTTTCATCGGGTGTCTCCTCCGTTTTGTTGGACAGCTTGTTGCCGTTCGCCCCTCGCGGGTCAGCCGGCGATCAATTGAACCTTCATGCTTCGGGTCTTGTCGCGCGCCAGCGTGATGGCTTCGGCTGCGCGCGTCAACGGGTGCTGTCCCGACAGCACCGGGCGGACATCCACCCGGCGGCGGGCGATCGCGTTGACGGCCTGCTCGAACACATTGCCGAATCGGAACGATCCGCGCAGGTCGAGTTCACGCGCCATGATCTGGTTGACGAGCAGGTGCATGCCTTCAGCCGGCAGCGTGCCGACCTGCACGATGACCCCGCCACGGCGAACGGTCTCTAGGCAGGTGGCCAGCGCACCGGGCGCACCCGACATCTCGAAGGCGACGTCTGGTTCGCCGATCCGCTCGACGAGCGAGACGCCGTCGGGCAGCAGGTCAGTGCGCACGGTCTGGTCAGCCCCGACGATGCGGGCCACCGACAGCGGATGATCGACCACGTCGGTGACGGTGATGTGCGCCGCGCCCGCCAGCCGTGCGGCCAGCACCATCATGCAGCCGATCGTTCCCCCGCCGGTGATCAGCACGCGGCGGCCCATCAGAGGCCCGGCGCGGTTGGCGGAATGCAGCGCCACGGACAGCGGCTCGGACATCGCGATCTCGCCCAGAGATACATCGGGCAGGGCGTCGGCCGGAAGCGCCACGCACTGGCTGCGGGGCATCAGAAAATATTCGCGGAAGATCCCCTGCATGTGGGGAAACACGCTCGCACTGCCAAGAAACCGCATCTGACTGCAGAGATTCTCGCGGCCTTCGCGGCAGGCCGGGCAGCGCCCGCAGGGCCTGGACGGATTGACGGCGATCGGCTGGCCGACGCTCAGGCCTTCTACCCCTTCGCCGAGTTCGGCCACCACGCCCGATGCCTCATGGCCGGGGGTCAGCGGCTCGCGGATGACGAAATTCCCCACACGACCATGAAAGTAGTAGTGCATGTCCGAGCCGCAGATGCCGGCCGCTCCGAGGCGGACCAGCACCTCGCCGGGTCCCGGGCTGGGCATCGGCACATCGTTGACCCTCAGGTCGTGGGCGCCATGAACCTGGCACTCGAGCATCTGCTGTCTCCTGATGGAATCTGGCATGACGCCCGGCAGGGGCCGGGCGAGCCGATCTGTGTCGGCCGTGGCACCTAGTATACTAGTGTACATGAGCCCAACCCATCTCGGCATGCCGGGCCCGACAGCACCGCTCGACCTTCGCCCCGCGGGCGCGCCGGTCCGGCGGATTCGCACCGACATCTATCAGCAGCTGCGCGACCGGATCGTGTCGGTGGAGCTCGAGCCGGGCACCGCGATGTCCGAGAGCCGAATTGCCGAAGGATTCGGCGTCAGCCGAACGCCGGTCCGGGAAGCCTTCAAGCGGCTGGCCGAAGACGGGTTCCTCGACGTCGTTCCGCAGGTCGGCACTTTCGTTGCCCGCATCGATCTGCAGGCCGTGCGCGACAATCACTTCATCCGCGAGACGCTCGAGTGCCGCATCGTCGAGTTGTGCGCCGATCGCATCGACGCCACGGCGCGGCGCGCCTTGCGCGCCAACCTGGCCGAGCAGTCGGCCGCCGTGAAGGCGCACGATCCGGCCGGCTTCTTTCGGGCGGACGAGGCGCTGCATGTCCTGCTCGCCCGCACGGCCGGTCACCAGAACGCCTGGGAAGTCATTCACCAGGCCAAGTCGCAGCTCGACCGCGTCAGGCGATTGTCGCTGGCCGACCCCGGGCGGACCCGCCGGCGTCTCAAGGAACATCGCGCCATCGTGGCCTGTGTGATCGAGCGCGATGCCGCCGGAGCGGCCGCCGCCATGCGCGAACACCTGGCCACGATCTTCGATGCCATCGACAACATCGCCGCCGAAAACGCCCAATTCTTTGTCTGACTGCCATGAGCTCCACACGCATCGCCCGGATCCGCGCCACGCCTGTCACCGTACCGCTGCAGGCGCCGCTGCGGCACAGCAACGGGGCCCACTGGGGCCGGTTCGTGCGCACCGTCGTCGAAGTCGAGACCGATGACGGTTATCTGGGGCTGGGCGAGTTCGGCGGCGGTGGCGAGGCCGCGACCCAGGCCGCCGAGGGACTGATCAGCTACCTGAAGGGCCACGATGTGTTCCGTCTCGAGGCGATGCGCTTTGCCATCTGCAATCCGACCGCCAGCCTCTACAACAACCGCACGCAGGTGCACGCCGCGATCGAGTTCGCCTGCCTGGACATCATCGGCCAGAAGCTCGGAATCCCGGTCAGCGAGTTTCTGGGCGGCCGGCTGCGCGACAGCGTCGAGTTTGCGTCGTATCTCTTCTTCCGCTATCCGGGGCCGGCTGAACCGGAGCGCGAAGAGCGCACGCCGCAGCAGCTGGTCGCGCACGCGCTCGAACTCAAGGCAGAGCACGGCTTCAAGGTGCACAAGCTCAAGGGTGGCGTGTATCCGCCGCGCCATGAACTGGCCTGCTACCGGGCACTGGCCGAGGCGATGCCCGGCGATCGACTGCGATATGACCCGAACTGCGCGCTGTCGATGGGCGATGCGATCGAGTTCGGGCGGGCGATCGAGGACCTGAACAACGACTACTTCGAGGACCCGGTATTCGGCATGCCGCAGCTGGCGCGCCTGCGCGAATTCGTGCGGATCCCGACCGCCACCAACACCGTGGTGGTCAACTTCGAACAGCTCGCGGCCAATGTCGCGCAGCGGGCCGTCGATGTGGTCCTGCTCGACACCACTTTCTGGGGGGGCATCCGGCCCTGCATCAAGGCCGCGGGCATCTGCGACACCTTCGGTCTCGGCGTGGCGGTGCATTCGTCCGGCGAGCTCGGCATCCAGCTCGCCACCATGCTGCACATGGGCGCCGTGGTGCCCAATCTGGGCTACGCCGCGGATGCCCACTATCACCATCTGACTGACGACGTGATCGCCGGCGGCAAGATGCGATACGAGGGCGGGGCGATCGCGGTACCGACGGCACCCGGTCTGGGCGTGCAGCTCGATCGTGAAAAGCTGCGTCAGTACCATGCGTTATTCGAGGAGCTGGGCGGCTACGCCTACGATCGCGACCCTGGGCGTCCCGGCTGGTATCCGCTGGTGCCCAACGACCGGTGGGCCGACCCCGCAGCCGCGATCCGCCCGCCGGCCCTCTGATTCATGGGACCGTGTCTCACCGAGGCCGGGCTGGCGGCGCTGCCCACCTCCGTCCTGCGACCGGCCTATGATCGGTCGGCCCTCGAGCTGGGCATCGTCCACCTTGGGGTGGGCAATTTTCATCGCGCCCATCAAGCCGCCTGCACGGATCAAGTGCTGAGTGAAGACCCGCGCTGGGGCATCGCGGGCGTCAGCCTGCGGCATGCCGACATGCGCGATGCGCTCGCGCCGCAGCAGGGGTTGTATGCCCTCGTCGAGGAAGGGTCGACGGACGCTGCGCGAGTGCGCGTGATCGGCGCGCTGCGTGAACTGCAGGTCGCCCCGGCCGAGCCGCATGCCGTTGTCCGGCGACTGGCCGATTCGGCCACCCGCATCGTGTCGCTCACCGTGACCGAGAAGGGTTACTGCCGCACCCCGGCGGGGGCGCTCGACCGCCTGGATGCCGCGATCGTGGCCGATCTGCGCTCGTCCGCGCGCCCGAGCAGCATGCTGGGCTTCCTGCATGCGGCCTGTGCCGCGCGCCAGGCAGCCGGATTGCCCGGCTTCACCGTGCTCAGCTGCGACAATCTGGCCTCCAACGGCGACATGACGCGTGCCCTGCTGCTCGAGTTTGTCGACGCGGTGGCCGCTGCGCGGCCCGCGGGCGCGTCGGGCACAGCCCTGGCTCGCTGGATCGAGCGCGAAGTGGCCTTCCCCAACTCCATGGTCGACCGTATCGT
>DAONCJ010000302.1:0-5094 GCA_035401985.1 Burkholderiaceae bacterium
CGGTCGTCAGGCGCTGGCGCACCTGGGGATCGCCCAGGCCGACGCCGGCCGGCCGGGCCGCTCCGGGCGCCGGCGCCGGCGAGCCGGAGGGGCCGGGCGCAACGGGCGGCGGGGCGGTGGCGCAACCTGCCACGGCGAGCAGTGCCGCCGCCATGGCCACCCTGCCCGGCGTGTGCCGCCACGCAAATCGATTCGAGGACATCAGCGGCCTCCGCCCACGTCGAGCACCGCGCCGGTGACATAGTTGGCTTGGCTCGAACACAACCAGACGATCGATTGGGCCACCTCTTCGGCAGAACCGGCCCTTCGCATCGGGACCTGACCGAGCAGACGCTCGACCCGGCCGGCATCGCCGCCGCTCGCGTGAATGTCGGTGAGGATCAGCCCGGGACGCACGGCATTGACCCGGATCCCTTCGGTGGCGACTTCCTTTGCCAGACCCAGCGTCATCGTGTCTATCGCCCCCTTGCTCGCAGCATAGTCGACATATTCGGAGGGCGACCCCATCCGTGCCGCCACGGACGACAAATTGACGATCGCCCCGCCCTGTCCCCCGTGACGGGTCGACATCCGGCGGACCGCCTCCCGCGCGCACAAGAAGCTGCCGATCACATTGGTGCGGAACACGCGCTCGAGGCGCTCGAGATCGAAGGTGTCGACCCGGGCCGCCGGCGCCACGATGCCCGCATTGTTGACCAGCGCGCGCAGGCGCCCGCCCTGCGCATCGAGCGCCGCGAACAGGCCCAGCACATCGTCTTCGCGGCCGACATCGGCCTGTACCGCAACAGCCTGTCCGCCCTGCGCGGTGATCGACTGCACCACCTGATCGGCCGCCCGGCGGTCGTCGCGGTAACTGAGCACGATCCGCCAGCCGCGCTCGGCGCCCAGCCGCGCCGTCGCTGCGCCAATGCCGCGGCTGCCACCGGTGATCAGCATCACCGCACCCTCGTTGTTGTCGACCATCGAAGCGCTTTCGTCGGAGAGGCCGTCCCGATGAAGTGTCAGGACAGCGGATTGAAGCTGAAGACCGCCATGATCGCCCCTTGCCGCGCCTGCAGCGCAACGATCTGGCCGGGCGCGGGATACACGCCGCTGGCCGCGGTGATGTTGACCTGGTGAGTGACCAGCATCGGGTTGCTGACGCCCCGATAGGCGCCGACCAGCGCCCATACCGGATCGGTATGGCGTGCGCGTTCGTCGCCGCGGGCATCGAAGAAGGAATTCAAGGGGGTCCACACGGCGTGCTCGCCGAAGGCCAGCTGCGCGGTGTCGCGGCAGCGGCACCATTGGCTCGCGCGCACGTCGTCCAGCGGCACCCGGGCACGGCGCAGGGTCTCGCCGATGGCGCGCGCCTGCGCCTGCCCCTCTGCGGAAAGGTTTCGCTGGCTTCGGCAGTCGTCGAGCCGGTAGCCAGGCGGATCACCGACGCCCGGCTCGGTGGCCGCGTGACGCATCATCAGCACATGCCCGCCGCCGGCGAGCATGGCCGCCGCCTGGGCCATCGAAAGCATCGGCACCTCGGGGGCGCGCTGCGCAGCGGCGCGACGCGACGTGGTGGCCGCCGCGGTGACTGCCGTCGCCGCTGCAGCCGCCGTCAGCAGCCGACGGCGCGCGAGGCTGCGCAGCACCTCAGTCGGCCTCGCGCCAGCGGTCGATCGCCCGACGCTCACGCTTGGTCGGACGGCCGCCGTCGATCGACTCGGCCGGTTCGGGGGCCAGCGCCTTGCGCGCCTGAGCCTGCACTCGCAGGCGGATCGAGTCGGCTGTTTCCTCGTACAGCGCCTGAGCGATCGGCGCAGATGCGCGCACGCCCGACACACCCAGCACGACCACGGTGCGCGGCGTGTCGGTGGTGCGCATCGTGATCACATCGCCGACGCGCACAGCGCGCGACGGCTTGACCCGTGCATCGCCCACCATCACCCGCCCGGCGTCGATCGCGTCCTGCGCGAGGCCACGGGTCTTGAAAAAGCGCGCGGCCCACAGCCACTTGTCGATGCGCACATCGTTCATCGGCGGCCCTCCGCGTGGCCCGTGCGGGGGATCACGGACCCCCTGTGTCGTTTGGCATCTTCAGCGTCTGGCATCAGGGTCGATTTTAGGCATACTTCGACGCGATCGACGCCGTGCGTGGATTTTCCGCGCCGCCGTCCAAGGCCGCGATCACCAGGAGAACGACGATGCTGAAAATCTGGGGTCGCGCCACGTCCTCGAACGTGCAGAAGGTCACCTGGCTGGCCGAAGAGATCGGCCTTCCCTACGACCGGGTCGACATCGGCGGGCCGTTCGGGGGCAATCAGGAACCCGCCTATCGCGCGATGAATCCGAACGGTCTGGTGCCCACGATCCAGGACGGCGACTTCACGCTGTGGGAATCCAACACGATCTGCCGCTACCTGGCCAACGTTCACGCGGCCCATGCCTGGTACCCGACCGACTTCAAGGCGCGCGCCAATGTCGAGCGCTGGATGGACTGGGGTGCATCGGTGCTCGGACCGGCCGCTTTCGACGGTTTCTGGGGGCTGATCCGCACACCCGAAGCCGATCGCAAGCCGACGGCCATCCGCGCGAGCGGTGAGAAGACCGACAAGGCGCTGGGCATTCTCGACGCGGTGCTGGCCAGCAGCCCGTGGGTCTGCGGCGATCATCCGACCCTGGGGGACATCGCGCTGGGGATCCATACCTACCGCTGGCGCAATCTGCCCTGGTCGCAGGCCGGGCACACGTCGGCAGCGCTTCCCAATGTCGTGCGCTGGTACGAGCAGCTCGCCGCACGCCCTGCGTACCGCAAGATTGTCATGATCCCCATCGTTTGATCCCCCGCTGTCACAGTCCGCGGAACTGACCCGCGTACTGGCGACTCACGGGCAATTTCACCTCCCGGCCACCGGCCCGCTCGCGCAGATGCACGAACTGGCGGCCCGTCAGGTCGCGCCGGATGGTGTCGATGGCGTCCACGCGGACCACGGTCGACCGGTGGATCTGCACGAAGCGATCGGGATCGAGCGCCGCAAGCAGTTCGGACAAGGGCGTTCTCACCAGAGCCGTCGCATCGCGGGTGATGACCGCCACGTACTTGTCCTGCGCTTCCAGATACAGCACATCGTCGACCGGGATCTGGCGGATGACATCGCCCAGACTGGCCCGGATGAACCGCAGCCGGGTGCCCTCGCCGCGCACCGGCAGCTGCCCTGCCAGCGCCTGGACCAGCTGCTGCAGCGCCTGCAGGTTTTGTGACGACGCCGCGTGGGCAGCGGGCGACGCCGCGGCGTAGGCGGCGGGCGACGATGGCGCCGCAGCGGGCAACGACGGCGCCTGCGCCTGCGCGCGCTGTGCAAGTCGCGCGCGGACCCGGGCGACGCAGCGCGTCAGACGCTCCTCGCTGACCGGCTTGAGCAGGTAGTCGGCAGCGGCCGATTCGAAGGCGTCGATCGCGTACTGATCGTAGGCGGTGACGAACACCACCAGGGGCGCGTAATCCGCTTCGCCGGACGCTTCATCTGCAGCGCCGGAGGCGTCGCCTTGCGCGAGCGCCTGCGCGACTTCGAGTCCGCTGCGTCCCGGCATCCGGATGTCCAGAAAAACCACGTCCGGCCGGTGCACGCGGATGGCCGCCAGCGCAGCCTCGCCGTCGGGCGCAAAGGCCGCGATCCGCAGCTCGGGCCAGACCTGGCTCAGCTGCTCCGCCAGGACCTCGGCGAGCAGGGCTTCGTCTTCGGCGATCACCGCGCTTGTCATGTCGACCGCCCTTCATGGTTTGCGCGCGCCGATGACCCGGCGGGCGGAACTGCCGGCAGGTGCAGCCGCGCGCAGGTTCCTTCGGGAACCGATTCCAGAACCAGCGCGGCCTGCCCGCCGAGTGTGAGCCGCAGCCTTTCGCGCAGGTTCGCCAGACCGGTGCCGCCCTGAGGCTGCACTGCGCCCCGGTCTGCGCCCCCGTCCGTCCCTGGGGCTGCGCCCCGGTCATTGAAGCCGCTGCCGGTATTGATCACCTCGACATCCCATCCCGTGGCCGCCTGGCGGGCAAGGATGCGGATTTCACCGCCCTGCGGCGCCGGCTCGATGCCGTGCTTGATCGCGTTCTCGACCAGCGTCTGGAGTGCAGCCGGGGGAAGGGCCGCTGCACCGGCCGACACGGGCACCTGCCAGTCGACCCTGAGCCGGGCGCCAAGGCGCAACTGCATCACGCCCAGATAGCCGCGCACCGACGCGATCTCCTGATCGAGCGTCACCAGCGTCACGGCCATGTTGCGCGACGAGGCCCGCAGGTAGTCGATCAGCGAATCGATCATGCGCTGGGCGGCCGGTGGTTCGCGACCGACCAGCGCCCGGACGTGGGCCAGCGTGTTGAACAGGAAGTGCGGCTCGATCTGCGCATTGAGCAGGGCCAGACGCGCGGCGACCGCTTCATGGTCGGCGCGCATGCGTTCGCTGGCCGCGCGCTCAGCGTCCAGCTGACGCGCCCGATAGCGGCTGACCGCGGTCAGCATGACGATCATCACCAGCGCCGAGATCAGCGGGAAGGTGACCAGCCCGCCCCATCGGCGCTGAAGGATGTCGGCAACCATCCGGGGATCGCGGTTCAGGATCAGCATCCCGATCGAAAATCCGATCCAGCTGCCGACCATCACCACGGTCGTCACATAGACCAGCCGCACGTGCATCGGCAGACCGAACATCTCCATCTTCAGCGCCCGGCCGAGCGACCAGAACAGGAAGTGGATCGTCAGGCCGATCGCCTGGCTGATCAGCAGATTGCTGAACACCCCCGCTGCCGGCCCGGTCAGCACCGCAGCGAGAATCAGTCCGATCATGGTGTTGATCAGCAGCGTCCAGGCCCACGGAGCCCACGCAGGTCCATGGGGGTTCGAGGTCCAGGCGGTCGCCAGCGAGCGGTACAGAGTGCGGCTCAGGCTGTGTTCAGGCATCGCGGCAGTGTAGCGGGCGGATTGCCCGGCGGCAGGCGGCAGAGGGCGAGCCACAGCGCCCTGCCTATTGCGCCGCAAGCGACAGCAGCAGCGCGTTCACAGCCCTGCCGGGCGACGCGGCCGCGAACACCCCCGCAGCAATCAGGCTGGCAAAGGTCGCCTGCAT